>CAIVYW010000530.1 GCA_903910205.1 uncultured Methylococcaceae bacterium
CCGCCCGTTTTATTACAAATCAACAAGTTATAAAAACTTGAACATCGAGTATTACAGCTTGGTTATCACTGATACGGATTTAAAACCTTTACTACTGAGTTAGGGTCTATTTTATGAGAAAAAAGTCAATAGCATCTTTACATCCCCGCCCTGAGCCGCGAGGTTTTGCGGACAAAGCATGATAAAACTACAGGCTCTGCCTTAAGTTGCTAGCAAAAACAATTATCTACATTTTATTGTTAGTACCCTTTTTAAGCATAATCAGGACTATCTATATACTTTTCAGCGCTAAAGAAATTCTTAAAATAAGGCATAAAACTGACCGTAATTGGTATGGAATAAAAACAATAAATCGCTGCTGCTTCACCGGTTGATACGCCTAGTAACCACTGAGGCATGAACAAGGTCATGAGTGCCATAAATAAATGGTAACTCGAAATTCTCCAGTTATTTTTCCAAACAAAGCCACTTAAAGCTAACGCAAATAATGAGCCGTGAGTCACAAAGGTTCCGAAGGCACTCGATATGCGATAACCGATATGATAAGTCCCCATAAATAAACAAGAGATCATGTTGCCTATAAAATTGGGGGCCGCATCGAATAATTGTAATTCTTTGGGTAATACGGAACAGATCAAAAATAAAGTACTTAAACTACCACCGAATATAGTCGCTTGCTTAAGGGCAGTTTTATCAGTGGAATACGTGGCCAGTGCCGGCATAATCGCAAAAGCTTGTAGAGCAATATGGTAAGTGGATAATTCACTTAAAAAATAGTTACTGCCATAGCCACATTGATCAGCAACGGGATAAGCAAAGTATTGAATAAACTCCATTAATGAAAAATGGAATATGGCATAAGATCGTGCAGCTCGCACCCAAAATGTTTCCGTTTTATCAAGATAAGTAATACTAGCAGCGGTTAAACCGATAACACCTAAACCCAGTGACATATTGGCACTAAAACACATAAATTCACCTCTAACTAAAATAAAAGATTGAGCTCCTAAGTTACGACCTCATTGTTATACCGACCATTCAAGTAACCTGTCATACCCCAAGAAAACCAAGTATCTCATCATGACGAGGCATCTAATAGCCTAGATTCCCGCAGCCAATCTCAGAATGACCGGCTTTAAGAGTCTATGTATAACGATGAAAATTTCGGTAAGAAACTGATTAACTTTAAAATACCACGCGCATTATACTAATATAAAACATAGTGTCTATAGCCGTTACTATTCCTAAATAACAGTGGGGTGGCTTGATAAACGCTAATTTTAACGGGTAACTGGCTACACTGAAGGTTTGGCATCCTATTGCTTTAGCAATGTCTGCCTAATTACTGCGGCCATTAAAACCGCAGCAATAATTTGTGAAGAGGACTTACTTTAAATTATCAGTCACATGTGGCTCTATTAATTGATACATCAATTGATGCATTTTAGGGCTACCGGCAATTAAATTGCCAGATTGTAGATAACTATCATTAAAAGAGAAATCAGTAACGACACCGCCCGCTTCTTTTATTAACAAAATACCTGCGGCCATGTCCCATTCCATCAAGCCTATCTCCCAGAAACCATCCAGTCGACCAGCGGCGACATAGGCTAAATCTAATGCGGCAGCACCTGCACGTCGAATCCCTGCACATTCAGTCGTTAATGCCTTAAACATACCAAGATAAGCATCTAAGTATTTATCGGTCTTAAAAGGAAAACCTGTGCCGATCAAGGCACTTTTTAAGTTCGTTTGTTGAGTGACTCTAAGGCGACGATTATTTAACATCGCTCCACCGCCACGTTTAGCCGTAAATAATTCGTCACGTAAAGGATCATAGATAACCCCAACTTCAATCTTGCCTTTATATTTTAGGGCAATAGAAACGGCGTACTGAGGAAACCCATGTAAAAAATTGGTGGTTCCATCAAGAGGATCAATCACCCAAACATAATCATTGCCAGGGTGCTCGCCACTTTCTTCCGCGAGGATGGCATGTTCAGGAAAAGAAGCTTTAATAATGCTAATAATTTCCCGTTCAACCATGCGATCTACTTCGCTAACATAATCATTCTTTCCTTTTTGATCGATGTGCAGGCGGCCAACATTATCGGCTGAACGAAGAATTAAGTCGCCAGCACTTCTAGCAGCACGGACGGCAATATTTAACATGGGTTGCATAGGCAGATTCTTAATGAGCGTATAAAAGGCACAATGATAGCAAAACTTTTGGTAAACTTTGTTTATTTTTAACTAAGGATGACACTCTTGCTTTCACATATTAAGATTGTTTTGGTCGAAACATCACACCCAGGAAATATTGGTGCGGTAGCTAGAGCCATGAAAAACATGAGCATGACTAACCTTTGTTTAGTTGCTCCTAAAATTTTTCCTAGTGCAGAAGCGACTTCTCGAGCATCAGGCGCAGATGATATTTTATCGCGTGCACACGTCTATGAAAGCGTACAAGATGCCATCGCTGACTGCCAATTAGTCATTGGCGCGAGCGCAAGATCCAGAACTATTAGCTGGCCAGAAATAAGTCCGCGTGAATGTGCCGATCTAAGTGTCATAAAAGACGCCGATAAAAAGGTTGCCATTATTTTTGGGCGAGAAAACTCAGGACTAAAAAATCACGAACTTGATTTATGTCATTTTTTATTACGAATCCCCTGCAATACAGAATACAGCTCTTTAAATATTGCTGCTGCTGTACAGGTTGTTTGTTATGAGCTATTTGTGGCTACTCATGCCCAATTACCCGTAACCATTGGTGATAGTGACAAAAATACCAAAGCAACCGCCGTACAAATGGAATCTTTTTATACGCATTTAACAGAAACGTTATCGGATATAGGCTTTATGCACCCCGATAAATCTAACTCTATCATGCGCCGTTTACGACGTATTTATAATCGCACCCAGTTAGACACCAAAGAACTAGACATACTTAGAGGAATTTTAAGAATGTCCCAAGATAATCAAAAGAGTAAATAACAATACGTAACCGATCTATCGCTTTATTTAAAGTTGACTATTTTGCTAGGTTAAGTATAGTGACAGCTATTACTTACTTTATTGAGGGGAATTTATAGTGCGCCTAACTACAAAAGGCCGTTACGCGGTAACTGCAATGCTCGACCTAGCTTTTCACAGCGATACAAAACCAGTGACTTTAACGGATATCGCAGCAAGACAAACCATTTCTTTATCTTATTTAGAGCAGTTGTTTTCACGTTTACGACGCGCCAACATGGTTAAAGGAATACGTGGCCCAGGTGGTGGCTATACACTTGCTGACACCGCCGACAAAATCAATATTGCCGATATTATCGCTGCTGTTGATGAACCGCTAGATGCAACCAAATGCGGTGGTGAAGCTAATTGTCAAAAAGAACAAGCTTGCCTAACTCATGATTTATGGATGGGCTTAAGTGAGCAAATTAAAGATTATTTAAAAGGTATCACCCTGGCTCAACTTTTAGAAAAACATCATGTACAATCTGTTGCTAAAAGACAAGATCAAGAAGCAGAACAAGTCATTGAAATCCACAGACATACAGAATTACTCGCCAGCCTGAATGAATGAGCTATTTTGATTATAATGCCACAACACCCCTAGATGAGCGGGTGTTGGAAGCTATGCTTCCGTTTTTAAGCACCTTTTATGGCAATCCTTCAAGCCTATATCGGCAAGGAAGATTGGCCCGTAGTGCTATTGATAATGCCCGTGAACAAGTTGCAACGCTAGTCGATGCCCCTGCTTCACAAATCATATTCACCAGCGGTGGCACTGAAGCTAATAATTTAGCATTAGCAACCTTAACAACACAGCATAGAGTGGCTATCTCTACCACAGAGCATCCGTCTATTACTGAAAGCGCAATTAGCTTACAAAAACAAAATATTAAGTTAAGTTATATTAATGTAGATAGCCATGGATTAATCACCAATGCTACGCTAAATCAAGTAATCAGGGATCAACCTGACTTAGTTTCAATTATGCTAGCCAATAATGAAACAGGTGTTATTCAAGATTTAGCGACTATTACTCAACAATTAAGAGCTAATGGCATCAAAATACATACGGATGCGGTACAAGCCTTAGGCAAAATACCCGTATCATTTAAGCAATTAGCCGTGCATTTCATGTCTATTTCTAGCCACAAGCTATACGGACCTAAGGGCTGTGGTGCTTTAATTTATGAAAAAGGCTTAAAAATAAACCCCATGATTATTGGCGGTGGACAAGAGCGAAAACATAGAGCCGGCACAGAAAATGTAGCTGCTATCATCGGCTTTGGAAAAGCCGCAGAATTAGCTAAAGCTGAATTAATTGATCGTAGCGCACAGCTACTAAGCCTCAGAAGGCAACTGGAAATCGAACTAAAAACCATCCCTAACCTGACTCTTTTTGCGGGTGATTAAGAGCGTTTACCATATACCGTACTATTCGGTATGCCTGAAGTAGAGGGTGAAATGCTGCTGATGAAACTAGATCAAAAAGGCTATGCTGTTTCCAGTGGTTCTGCCTGTGCTAGTGGCGGAAAAGAAGCTAGCCCTGTACTTATCGCTATGGGGGTAGAGCCCACGCTTGCTAAAAGTGCGATTCGCATCAGCTTAGGCTTAGGCAATACGCAGGAAGAAATTTCTAACTTTATTCAACTATTAAAAGCCTTGGTTTACCAAGCATAAAGAGAGTCTTATGTCTGTTACAGCTACTGAAAGCGCCGCTAGTCAAATCAAAAAACAGTTAGAAAAACGAGGTAAAGGTCTGGGTTTAAAATTAGCCGTCAAAAAATCTGGCTGCTCAGGTTATGCCTATGTTCTTGATTACGCAGATACACTCAATGAAAATGACCATGTATTTGAAAGCTTTGGCGTGAGCGTTATAGTCTCGCAAAGTGATTTAGAATTTGTTGATGGTATAGAGCTAGATTATCGAAGAGAAGGTATTAATGAAGCCTTTAAATTCAACAATCCTAATGTTAAAGGCACCTGTGGATGTGGCGA
>CAIVYW010000531.1 GCA_903910205.1 uncultured Methylococcaceae bacterium
AGAAAGTAACCGAATCACTTGATGATGGCAAGGGCTTAAGTACGTCATTTAAGCTAGGGGCTGTCGAAGGCTTAACAGCAAAAGCTTTTATGACTGTGCCACTAGGCTTTGCCAGCAAAGCTCTGCCTATTGCCGAAAGAGTACAAGGCGCTATAACGGGTGCTGGCATAGGTTCAGGTATAGGATCAGCTAATGAAATAGCGGTTCAGCATGTACTAGAGACCGATGGCTATCATGAAGAAGCTAATCAGCATGATTGGACTAATCCAGAAACACTTGCCTTAAACGCAGCCTTTGGTGCGGTGTTTGGGGCTATACACCCGCATGTATTGCCCTCACATCAAGACGCGGTGCTTACGCTTAATGAAGCGCATGGCATCCAACATCCAGACGGCTTAAGCGCTACAACTCCGGCAGCTAATAACTTGCTTGTCGATGGCATGAATAAAGCCGTGCATGATTTGGCGAATGGCAATGAGATCACTAGCTCACTGCCACTATCACGCCATCCTGAAATAGACCCAGAATTAATCTCCTTAGCTGGCGAACGCATGAGTCGTGGCGAGCGACAACCATTAGAGCAACAAAAAGCCGATCTTGAATATAAATTAAAGCAGATTGAAGAAGGTGATTATTCCCAGCAAGGGCTTGACTTAGCTAATGAGCAACAGCCTAAGATAGATACTGAAAACTCAGGCAAGCGTATCTCGGCCAGAAAATTAGCTGCACAACGAAAATCAAACCTAGAGACAGCAAATGTTCTAGGTGAAGGCGTAAGATCAGAGGATGCGCAGCCACACTTAGACAGCCTTAGTCGATTAAATGAAATACTTGCTAAGGATGATGAACACCGCGCGGCTAATGCTGAAATATCGAGAATTGAGCAGCAACATTTATCTGATAATGGGTTTATTCGTGATCCAGCTGCTGAGTTATTACAAAAACAAATTGATCATGAAGTATCGCAATTAAGCGATGCTTATGACCAGATAAATAGTAAACATGCCGGGCAAGGTGACGATCCATTAGATGCAGATTTACCGCTTTCAAAATCAATTGCTCAAGACTCAAAAGCCGAGGTTTGGAGCCCCGCTAGTGATACAGCACACGACGTTTCGATTCCGTCGAGTGGGCTTGAGCAACCGATAAAAACTATAGACCAAATCCATACCAATGTAAATAAAAATGAATCCCCAGAAATCACCGAAGCCCGCGACTCACTCCATAACATAGATGACTCACGTCAGTTTGAAATTGAACATGAAGATGGCACGATAAGCGCAGGGTCAGCCGAAGAACTTATGGCAAGGGCTGATGAAGACATGGCTTTTGCTGAACAATCCGAGGCAGCTACAACGTCAGCGATTAGTTGCTTCTTAAAGTTTGGTGGCTTATGAGAAAAAGGTCTTGATGACAATGGACATAACGCCAGCAATTAAGATGCCCATCATCCATTTAAGCGTTATTGAGTCAGCTTTTAAGACGGCCAGATCAGTTAATATGGGCGCAAGCTCTTTTTGAAACTTAGTGTCTAGGTATTCTTTAGTGACTAAATCTTTTAGATTAACCTCAAGCGCCTCCGATAGCGCCTCTGCTTCGGCCTCTGCTTGCTTCTCAGGAACGCCAGCAGATTTAAGTTTATTAGCAAATTTTAAAGTATCAAAAGTTAGGGTAGACATGTGATTAAGCGCCCGATAAATAAGTTTATGCCTGTCAATGTAGTCGTAAGTGCTACCTACTGTCAACACGGATTAACGAGTAAGTTATGAGAGCAGAATGTATCCAAGCCGTATCGCAGGCATTAGGCCGCCAAATTACCCAAGCTGAAGCTCAGAAGATTGAGCAAAAGATTACAGAGGCTCAGCAGTACCTATGGAAAACTGACCGATCATCTATGCTGGGCTTAACTAAAGACCAGCAGTTTAGATTGGCAGCAGATCAAGC
>CAIVYW010000532.1 GCA_903910205.1 uncultured Methylococcaceae bacterium
ATTAAAATCATTCATGAGCTGGAAAGAGTCGGTAACAAAGCCAAGCGTATTGCTGAAATGGCTGTTAAATTATCCAATCACACTAATAATATGCCTAAGCATGATATGGATCGCATGATGGAACTGGTCAAGACCATGTTAGATCATGCCTTGGATGCTTTTGCTAGAATGTCTGTAGATGAAATTCCTGCTATTACTGAACGTGATCAAAAAGTTGATCGTGAATATGAGAATATAGTCAGGTTATTGATTACTCATATGATGGAAGACCCAAGAAACATAACGCGCTTCTTAGATGTACTCACGACGGTACGCGCCTTGGAAAGGGTGGGGGATCACGCTAGATATATCTGCGAACATCTAGTTTTTATGATTAAAGGCGAAAATGTACGTCATTTAAGTCATGAACAATTAGTTGAGAAAATTAATACTCCTCGATAAAGTTAGTATAACTTTAGCTAGTAAGCGACCTAAGTCTTTAGTTTTAAAACTAAAGGCTTGGGTCGTGTTGTTTTAGCCCCCTGTCATATTCATATAACGCAAGATAACCGGCTGTTCATGGACATTAAATTCGTGCTTCTCAGGTTTGATCAACATGGCGTCAATAATGGTCTGTTTAAGTCGCTCCATATTGCCAGGATAGGCTCTAAGCACGGCTTTTAAATCAACAGAATGTTCGTTACCCAAACATAATAATAAGCGACCTTCTACTGTTAAGCGCACCCGATTACAGGTGCTGCAAAAATTATCGCTATGAGGTGAAATAAAGCCTACCCGTGATGCTGTGCCGTTAACCTTAAAGTAGTTAGAAGGCCCACCTGTTTTTTCAACACTGGCGACTAAGGAAAACCGCTGCGCTAAATCGTGTTTGATTAAGTCACTCGAATAATAAGCGCTGGATCTATCATGCTGATCTACGATGCCTAGTGGCATTTCTTCAATAAAGCTGATATCTAAGCCATTATCGATGGCATACTGCACTAGATTACAAACTTCCAGATGATTTTGGTTTTTAAGTACGACGGTATTGATCTTTATGCGTTCAAACCCTGCTAGTTTGGCGGCCTGTATGCCTCTAAGTACTTGCTGTAAATTACCAGTACGGGTGATGGCTTTAAATTTATCATCATCTAAGGTATCTAGGCTGATATTAATACGTTTGATACCGGCGGCTTTTAAGTCCATCGCCATGCTTTCTAATTGCGAGCCGTTGGTGGTGATGACCAGTTCCTGCAAGCCGTTAATTCGACCTATATTTGCTAACAGCTCCAGAGCACCTTTCCTAACTAAAGGTTCACCGCCAGTGATTCTGATCTTTTTTACGCCTAATTCAGCGAAGGCTTTAGCCAGAGTATGAATTTCTTCCAGCGTTAAGACTTGCTCACGCGGTAAAAAAGTCATATCTTCAGCCATGCAATAGACACAGCGAAAATCACAGCGATCGGTGATAGAAATTCGTAAATAATCAACCGTTCTGCCAAAACGATCAATTAATAACTTAGGGGTAGCTGTAGGCGTCATAATAAATAGCGATAAAAAGTAAGAGCCTAATATTAACATAGCTGAGCTACCAATTAGGTAATAAAAAACTACAGCCAATACGTTTAAAATTAATAATCTTATAACTATAAATCTATACAATGCCCATCAAACTACAGGGGGAGTCATCTATGCTAAAGAAAATATTACGCGCGTTACTGATTTTATTATACAAAGTCGAGGTGACGGGCCTAGATAATTATAAGAATGCGGGAAAAAGGGTCTTGATTATCGCTAATCACACTTCATTTTTGGATCCTTTACTACTGGGGGTTTTTTTACCGGATAACATCACTTTTGCGATCAACACCCAAATGTCTCAGCGCTGGTGGTTAAAGCCATTTTTAAGATTATCGAGAGTATTTCCTATGGATCCTACTCATCCGATCTCCTTAAAGGATTTAATTCATCATCTGGAGCAAGATACGCACACGGTTATTTTTCCAGAAGGCCGTATTTCAGTGACCGGTTCATTAATGAAAATTTATGATGGTACGGGTATGGTTGCCGATAAATCTAAAGCGGCTATTTTACCCGTGCGTATTTCAGGTAGCCAATATACATATTTTTCAAAACTGCATAGAATTTCGCGCTTGCGCTTATTTCCTAAAATCAGCATCCACATTTTAGCCCCTGAGACTATCAATGCGCCTGATACTTTAAAAGGTAAGCCTCGTCGCGCGTATTGTGGTCAGCAATTGGCGGATATCCTGACTAAGATGATGTTTGTGACCAGCGCTTATCGTCAAAGTATTTTTACCAGCTTGCTGGATGCGCGTAAAGTGCATGGTGGCGCACATAGGGTCGTTGAAGACTTAGAGCGTATTCCGTGGTCTTATAACACCTTAATTACGCGCAGTATTGCGGTAGGGCAGGTCTTAACGAAGGTTACCAACAAAGGTGAGTCTGTGGGCGTTTTTCTGCCTAACTCCACTAAAACCTTAATGACTATCTTAGGTTTGCAGTTGCAGGAACGTGTGCCTGCTATGTTGAACTTTTCTACGGGTTCTGCTGCTATGCTGCTGGCCTGTCAAGTCGCTCAAGTAAAAACGGTGTTAACGTCCCGACGTTTTATAGAATTGGCCGGTTTTGATGCCGAGGCTAAACAGTTAAGTCAGCAATGTACGGTTATCTATTTAGAAGATTTAGCAAAAAACATTTCTACAAAGGATAAGGTTCTAGCGTTCATAAAAGCCAATACTGCGGATTATTGGTATCAAGCGAGTGCTGTTAATCCAGATAGTCCTGCGGTGGTGCTATTTACCTCAGGTTCTGAAGGGACACCTAAAGGTGTGGTACTATCCCACGCCAATATTTTAGGGAATCTTAAGCAGCTAGAGGCGTGTATTAATTTTAATGCTCAAGATAGAGTACTTAACTTTTTGCCTATGTTTCATTCCTTTGGCTTTACGGTAGGCACGCTGTTACCGTTAATGAACGGTATAAAAACCTTCTTTTATCCGACACCGCTGCATTACAGTGTGATTCCAGAAATAGCGTATGAAACTCATGCCACTATTATGTTTGGCACCAATACCTTTTTATCGGCTTATGCCAAAACAGCGCATCCTTATGATTTTTATAATCTGCGTTATGTGGTGGCGGGTGCTGAAAAATTACAAGAAAATACCCGTCAACTCTGGGCTGATAAATTTGGTATTCGTATCTTAGAAGGCTATGGCGCCACTGAAACTTCCCCCATTACTTCAGTCAATACGCCACTACATTACAAAGCGGGGACGGTGGGACGGTTTATGCCTTGTATGGAATATCAATTAGAACCGGTGCCTGGCATTACTGAGGCAGGCTTATTACATGTTAAAGGCCCTAATATTATGCTGGGCTATTTGCTGGCAGATAATCCCGGTGTTTTAGTGCCGCCAGAATCTATCTATGGCAAAGGCTGGTACGACACGGGTGATATCGTTCATGTTGATGAGCAAGGTTTTATTAGCATACGGGGACGTAGCAAACGTTTTGCCAAAGTGGGGGGCGAAATGGTGTCATTAACCGCTGTTGAGCAATTAGCGATTAATGCGTGGCCACAGGCTCAGCACGCAGCGATAAGTGTGCCTGATGCTAAAAAAGGTGAGCAGGTGATCTTAGTGACCACACAAAAACAAGCCTCAGTCCATGAATTAGCCAGTGCCTCGCCGGGTGTTGCACTCATCAGTCTGCCTAAAAAAATTGTGATCGTAGAGGCTATTCCGGTGATGGCCACGGGTAAAATCAATTATTCGGGAGTGGCGGATTTAGTAGCGAGCCTTGATTAAATAATACCGCTGTCAATGACCGGCATGACCCAGTATTGAATGCCAGAACCTTTAAAGTCTTTGCGTAATTGTGCTAATAAGCGGGGTAATTCTTGTTCGGGTACATACATCTGAAAACGGGTGCGTTTTTGACGCCCCGTGACTTGTTCGGCGAGTGATAATCCCTTGTTTTCATGATGATGGGCATAAACCTGAAAGCTACTAAAACCATGCTCTGTTTCCATCAGTAAAAGTTGATCTACCAGCATTTCTTCAAGGCTGGGTGGAATATTGAGTGTTACTAAATATTCGCTAGCATTCATAGTGTGATCTCTTTAGGTAAGCCGAATAATTTATATAAAATCGGTAATAAGAATAAAGTTAAAAAGGTAGAAGACACTAAGCCGCCGATGACGACGATAGCTAAAGGTCGTTGAATTTCCGATCCTGGCCCACTGGCAAATAACAGAGGAATTAAACCAAAGGCTGCGATACTGGCCGTCATCATGACTGGTCTTAAGCGTCGTGATGAACCTAAGGTGACCACTTGCATCAAGGCCATACCGGTTGCTTTGAGTTGATTAAAATAACTCACCATAACCACGCCATTGAGTACGGCAATACCCAGTAAAGCGATAAAGCCCACAGAAGCAGGTACGGATAAATATTCACCAGAAAGCCAAAGAGCAAATACGCCACCGACCATAGCCAGTGGAATGTTCGATAACACCAGTACGGCTTGACGTACCGAACCAAAGGTTGAAAATAACAGCAAAAAAATCAGCGCTAAGGAAATAGGTACCACTAAGGAAAGAGTGGCTGCCGCTCGTTGTTGGTTTTCAAATTGACCGCCAAACTCAAGGGTATAACCAATAGGTAAGGCGACATTTTCGGCAACCGCTTTACGTGCTTCTTCGACAAAGCCGACTAAATCACGATCTTGTACATTGCTACGTATCACCACAAAACGTTGTCCACGCTCGCGACTAACAGAAACCACGCCTTCGACTTTTTGTATAGTAGCTATGGTTGATACCGGTACATGGCTGCCATTAGCTAGGCTAATTTGCAGATCATCAAAATTAGCCGTGTTGCTGCTGCCCCGTAAAATTAGCGGTGTACGTTTAATACCTTCTTGAACGATGCCTAGGTTTAAACCTTCGATTTGGGCACGCAATAGTGTTTCAATGCTGTCGCTGTCTAAACCTAAGCGACCTGCTGCCAATTTATCAATATTGACTGATAAAAACTGCATGCCGTCATTTTGTTTGGCAAAGACATCACTAGAGCCTTTGATGTGTTTTAGGGTTTCGGCAATGGCATTAGCTTTTTCATTTAAAACGGCAAGGTCCGTACCGAACAATTTAACGGCGACATCACCGCGTGTGCCGGTGAGCATTTCTGACACGCGCATTTCTATGGGTTGAGTAAAGCCAAAAGCAATGCCCGGTGTTTCGGCCATAACCTTACGTATTTCTTCAATTAAAAGCTCTTTACTCGCCATACGCCACTGGTCTTTAGGCTTAAGTACCAAAAAGGTATCGGTTTCGTTTAAGCCCATAGGATCAAGGCCGAGTTCATCAGCGCCGACTCGCGAGACTATGGTGGCTATTTCTGGAATATGCTTAAGCAGATTCTTTTGTACCTGTCCATCAAGAGCGACCGATTGAGCCAAGGTAATTGAAGGTAGTTTTTCCAGCTGTAAAATAATATCGCCCTCATCCATAGTGGGCATAAAAGTGCTGCCTATTTGAGTAAAGACCAGTATCGTAATAGCCAATAATAGGCCTGCCGCCGTAAATACGCGTTGACTATGGGCTAAGCACCATAACAAGGCAGGTTGGTAAGCTTTTTGTAGCTGCCTAGGCAGCCAAGGTTCTTCGTGAGAGACTTCTTTAAGTAAATAAGAGGCTAATACGGGAATGACTGATAATGACAAAATCAGCGAACCGCTGAGCGCAAAGACGATCGTTAACGCGACGGGGGTAAATAATTTGCCTTCTAAACCTTGCAGCGTCAGTAAAGGTAAAAAAACGATAATAATAATTAATATGCCAGAAGTAACGGGGCCGGCTACTTCACAAGTTGCCCTATAAATAACATGTAAACGCGGTAAGCGTTGGGCTTTTTCGACGTTTGCTAAGTGGGTAATGACATTTTCAACCACCACGACAGCGGCATCTACCAGCATACCGATAGCTATGGCCAAGCCGCCTAAGCTCATTAAATTGGCGGACATGTCCATCGTTTTCATTAAGATAAAGGTAAATAGCGCGGCTAGGGGGAGCGCTAAAGCGACCACTAAGGCGGCGCGTAAATTACCCAAAAATAAAATTAATAAGATGATGACCAGAGCAACCGCTTCCAGTAAAGCATGTAATACCGTGCTTACCGCTTTATCGACCAAGTCACCTCGATTATAAAATACTTGGGCAGTGACACCTTTAGGAAAGCTGGGGCTAATTTGTGCTAGTTTTTGTTCAATACCGGTGATGGTTTGTCTGGCATTAGCACCTCGTAAACTCAGTACCAATCCTGTTACTGATTCACCTTGGCCATTTTTACTAACTGCACCATAGCGTGTTAAGGCGCCGATATTAACCTCAGCAACATCAGCAACCGTAATGGGAATGCCATTTTTATTATCGACGACTAGGGTGCTGACATCGGCCAAGGTTTTGATGCGGCCTTCCGCGCGTACAATAAGTGCTTCTTCACCATCACTCATCCGACCTGCGCCATCATTGCGGTTATTGTTTTGCAAGGTAGCCATAAGTTTTTCTATGCTGATGCCTCTGGCAGTCAGCCTAGTATTATCGGGTGTGACTTCAAAGCTTCTAACCAATCCCCCTAGAGAGTTGACATCAGCGACACCTGAAACCGTGCGTAGTGCTGGGCGTATCACCCAATCTAACAAGTCTCTACGCTCCATAAGACTTAAGTTGCCTTCTATAGAAAACATGAACATTTCACCCAAGGGCGTGGTCATCGGCGCTATGCCACCTTGTACACCGGCAGGCAAGTTGGTCCATAGAGTATTGAGGCGTTCGGCAATTTGCTGACGCGCCCAGTAAATATCCGTGCCCTCAGAAAAATCAACGGTAATATCGGTTAACGCATATTTGGCAATAGAACGGAGCATGGTCTGATGAGGAATACCCAGCAGCTCAATTTCAATGGGGGCAGTAATACGTGCTTCCACTTCTTCAGGCGTCATGCCCGGCGCTTTAACGATGATTTTTACCTGTGTCGGTGACACTTCAGGAAAAGCATCGATAGGGATGTTTTTAAAAGCATAGTAACCAGCGCCTGACAATAGCAACACTGCAATCATCATCAATAAGCGCTGACTGAGCGCAAAACGAATTAGCCCACTCATTATTCTGCTCCTAAGCCCAGCCAATTGGCTTTGAGTGCGACAGCACCTTTAATAGCAATGCTTTCATCTCCGCTTAGGTTACCGCTAATGATAGATACATCACCTTGTTTACCGATGACAGTAATAGGGTTGACGGTAAAACCATCTAACGTTCGGATAAAAATATAGGCAAGGCCATCGTTTTGAGCAATAGCGGTATTGGGCACTTTAAAAACCGCATGGTCGCTGGCTTGAATAATTTGGGTATTAATAGATTGCCCTGCACGCACTGAGGCCTGCTGTGTAATTGGGTCTTTAGAAGCCTTAATGGTCGCTCGTGCCAAGAGGGTTTGATTTTCTGGATTAACGCTTTGCCCTAATAAGGTTATTTGTGCATAAATAGGACTATTTTCAATTTGAACTTGGTCACCGACTCTAATTTGGCCTATATGTTCATGAGGAATATTGATTTCTAACCAAAGTTCATCCAGATTAGCAATACGGTACAGGGGTGCCAAGATATCCATACGTTCACCCGCAACGGCCATGCGATCCATAACCACCCCTGAAATAGGGGCATGTACACTCAGTTGGCTGCTTAATTGACGTGTCTTAGTGAGTCTGTTAATTTCCTCGCTAGTCATGCCAGCAATTTCTAATAATTGCTTATGCTCATTCACTTCAGAGACAAAGGTGTTATGCAGGCTGTTGGTTTCCTGCCAGCGTCGTTCGGCAATAACACCTTCTGAGGCCAGCTTTTGATCACGCTGATAACTAAGCTCACTTAATTGCATTTCGCTGACGGCTTTAAGATAAAGGCGCTGCATCGATAGCAAATCTGGACTGTTTAGCAGCGCTAAAACTTGGCCTTTTTTCACAGTATCGCCTAGTGCGGCATTGAGTTTAGTAATGAGCCCGGCTTGTGAGGCGCTGACGATGTACTCATGCTCGGGTGGAATAACTATTTTGGCTGGCGCTGTTAACAAGGGTATTTGTTTAGCGAGTGTCAGTTTGCCTAGAATAATACCTAAATTATTCACATACTCTTGGCTAATAGCGATGGTGTTTTCAGCAGCAACTACTGGGACAATACAAGCTACGCTGGTTAAAAACAGGCATAACGCAGCAGACGCTTTGACTCTTGAGTGTGGTGTCTTGCACCTAGCTAATTTCATGGCATCATTCCTACGGCTTGGTTATACAGAGCTTTATCACGCTGTAACATGACGGCGCGTTCTTTAGCATAAAGTATGGCTAGGTGGGTTCTGGACTCGATTTTTAATAAATCTAATAAATGAATTTCACCCACCGAAAAGGCTAATCGAGTCATAGTTAACAACTCTTCTGAAACGGTTTTCTGTTCATTAGCGGTATCGAGTTCAACACGATTAACTTCCAGATTATGTTCCGCTTCATGATGGGCTTGCTCTAAACTACGGTTCATTTGGCCGCGTTCAGCGATGAGTTTATTGAGTTCGACATTAATGGCTGCAATATGGGGTTGCGCATGGGCACTGCCACCAAAAGGCACGATGACGCCGACATTAAAAAACTCGGCTTTATTACTGCGAGCATCATTACCTTCATCAGTTAATAAGCCGGCAATCGCATGACTTTGGCCTGAACCTATGGCTTTAAGGGTATTAAGCTCAGCTTGTTTGTGTTCAATCTGATGATTAATAGCCGCTAAAATAGGATGATTTTGTCCGAACTCCTTTAAAGGAACTAACACTTCTTCATAATATAGCGGTACTTTGTTGATTTGTGTGATGGAGGTGTAGCGTTTACGGCTATGCATAAGCTCCGCTTCAGCAATGGTGAACGTTGAGCGTTTTTGCAATAATTCAGATCGTGCTAATAATTCATCAGCCCTAGGTAAATCGCCCAATTCAACTCGACGCTGGATGCTACTTAATAAGCGTTCATAAATACCGAGTTCTGCTTGTGCTTGTTCATAGCGAATTTTGGCAAGATCCATATCCCATAAAGCCGCTCTAACTAAGCCTGCCACGCGTAATTTAATAGCTGCCGCTTGCGCTACCGCACTGGTTTCTGCTTGACTGGCCAGTTGATGCTCGGCATCGCGTTGCCCTAAGTTCCACAGCGGCACTTGTAATCCTACTGTGCCGTAGTTCAGCTTAAAAGAGCTGATAGACTGATAACCTAACGAGGCTTGCGTTGCCCCAGCCGTCCAGCTTTTACTACGCTCATCTATCGCCGCCGCCTCTTCTTCTAAGGCGGTAAGCCAAGTGGTATCGGGATATTTTTCCATGGTTAAATCAATCAGCTTAACCAAGCTTAGCGTTGCATCTATAACGATAGGGTCGTGATGATCGACGGCATGGGCCGTTTCTGATGTTAGCCAGTCTGAGGCTAAAGCTTGGGCGGGTAGTGGCAGGGCCAATAATAGCGCCGGTAGCAAAAACACTGACACTAGCAAAAGCCAAGGCGCAGGTTTTCTGAACACATCTAAGAAAAACATAATAAAGCTCAATGCGGATATCACCGCGTGATAGTATAAAACGCGTAGGCGTTATTTATAAAGATGCCTAAGGCATCTTGAGGAGCCGAAGGAGCTTTATCATGCTTTGTCCGCAAAACGTCGCCGTTCAGGGCGGGGGTGTAGGGATGCTCTTGACTTTTTTTGCTCATAAAATATACTCTAAATCAGTAGTAAAGGTTTTAAATCTGTATCAGCGATAAC
>CAIVYW010000533.1 GCA_903910205.1 uncultured Methylococcaceae bacterium
AATACTGTAAAGACCGTCGCAACGGTCATATCTGCCATCGTCCCAGGATTCAAGCCCTTGGCTTTAAATTCCTGATCTACACTATAAAGCAATGGGAGTATCTGTTCAGGCACATTAGCCACGGATAACTCGCTTGATACTTTAGACATTCTTGCTGCTACCATTTCAGAGTACTGCTTGCCGTATTTTCTTTCTATATGACTATCCGGAAAATGACTTAATAAGCCTGCATAGACTGAAAGCACTGCCCACTCTGGCTGTGTGGATTTTCTGACCGCATTGTAATGTATCGGGACTGCAAAATCAAAAATATCTTGGTAATCACTAACGTATTGCAGAGCAATACGGTCTTTATGACTAGATAGCCTCATAGCTTCAGTTAATGTTATTGAGGGCGACTCAGAGACATCCTGATTATCTGCACACCCTAAACCACCTGGCGATGCCAACATAATAGCCTTAAAAACCCAATCGGCATCCTCTATTGTTGTGCTTATTAAGACCTGATGCAATGCTTGCCTGAGCGACACCCCAAGCTTTATTTCACTCATCGCCTGAATTAATGGCGCACACAGTAAAATAATCCCTAAGTTAGTATTACAAGCCACTGCAGCATTCGTCGCCTGAACTGCGTAATAAATTTTCTCCCCCAAAGAATAATCACTATTACAAAGGGCATCGGCACTGACTTTTGCGCTGACCCTAAAATCAGCCACCGTCATATCATGACCATCAGCATACACACTGACATTACCTGGCTTAAAAGCCTGCAATTCCATTTCACATGCTTGTTGGTATAGTCTATTAAGCTGTTGTTGCAAGATCATGACATCTCAAATACCGATTAATTAAATCATCCGCTAAAACTTGGGCAACGGTAATATCACAAACACTTTCTAGCCCTTTCCAAGCAGGAATGCTGTTGACTTCAATCACCGTATAATGCCCGTCTTTATCTTGAATAATATCTACCCCCGCATAATCCATGGCTAATGCGGCTGTGGCTTTAATAGCCAAATTAGCTAACTCGTCATTCAAGTCTATGCATTCACAGCTTGCGCCTTTAGCTACATTATTTAACCAAGATTTACCTCGCCTACGCATAGCCGCAACAGCCTGACCATTAACCACAAAGACTCGATTATCTGAAAAGCCTATCCCCGCACAGTGCACAAAACGCTGTAGATAATAAATGCCATGACTGTCTGTTAACCACAATAAATCAGTCATTTTCTCAAGCCTTCGTATGCCCTCACCTTGCGAGCCAAACAAAGGCTTGCTAATCAGTAAATTGCCTTTTTTTAGTTCATTCTCAGCAATAGCTAATGCATCACTACGATTACGCAACACCCATGTTAAAGGTGTCGGTAATCCAGCATTATGCAATAAGAAACTGGTCATGCCTTTATCAACACTACGTTCGATAGCATAACCATCATTGTAAACAGGAATACCCATCACCTTTAACGCATGAAGGATATCCAGATAAACGACGACTTCTTCCAGAGATCCACCGGGTACACCACGAACAAAAGCCGCATCGGGCAATGATTGTTCAAACCCAGGAATTACAAGAGGATGATGACCTTGTTCAATTGCAAAGCTACACTGAGTTAAGGAAACAAAAGCGCTGTTATAGCCCAAATTAGCAAAAGCAAGGCTTAACTGCTTGCCGTGCCAACCTGGATCATCTGTAAAAATGGCGATACGTCCCATATCTATAACTGCACTCCAAATCGTCGTAGCAACGGCAATAATACCAAATAAGCAAGTGTGGTCGCTGTAAGCGAAAGACTCAAGCCGATCCAAAACCCCAAGCCCTGTTTAATCAATATCTGAAAAAATATAAAAAACAGCAGCGATGGTAGCACCAACCAAGCTATTTGACCGGAAAGTGCGGCAATTTGAATTGACTCTACCCCATCAAAATGCATCCAAATCATCGCCAGCAACGAAGTCAGGGGCAACGCAGCCAATAACGCAGCAAAGCCGCTATGGCGCTTGGCAATCTCAGAAATCAATACGATAATAAATGCGGAAACACATAGCTTGATAGTGTAATAAAGCATCGTTTTGATTTTTTATGCACCAAAGGACTGATCAAGCAAGGCATTATCTAATTTTCCGGCACGAAACGTTTTACCCGAATCGACGGCTGTTACGATGACACTGGCAGGGCTAAATAACATGGCGTCAATCTTAAAAAAATCATAGTCATATTGTTTAAAGATTTCGGCAAAAGGTCTACCGTAATCTTTAGAAGTAGAGCTAGGTAATTCTTTAGCTAACTTTTCTGCGGCTTCATCACTGCCTTTAACAAATAGATGCACTTGCCCTGCAAATAAAATAGCGTCATTAGTACGACCCATGGCCTTAACGAAGTTAGGATGTGGCGGACAGACAGGAGCACTACCGCTACCATCGATAATATTTTCTAATGGGAAATGTAAGGCATGTGCTTTATGCATAGCGACTTCTAGCACTCGCGCGACCACTTGTACACCACCGGCCAAACTGCTAGTGGGCGTAACAATAATCGTTAATTTTGAAGGTGCTACATTACAAGCGGCTGCTACTTTTTCAATGATAGCTAGCGGTGGAATCGCATCATTTTCTATCACTAAAGCAGTCATGTCAGCCACATCGCTGTAATCCAGCTCTTTATATAAAGCTTCGACGGGCTCTTGCTGACCGTCTTTTAATTTAGTAGCCATCGCTCGTGCAGGGCCAGAACCTAAGGCATAATATTTCTCATGCGATAAACTCCAACCTGCATATTGACTACCCAAGCAAGCTAATACTGGATTACCGCTATGAACATTAACCGATAACGGCCAATTATTAGTATAAGCGCTATGATTGAGAGTAACGGTTCCCATACCGCCCATGCAAATTTCAGCAATGATGCGTCCTGCTTCCAAACCACCTGGAACCTTAATACCCGCATCAATGATCGTACAGCCATTTTCTAACACTTCTATTCCTAAGCGCAATTTATCGGCATTATCAATAAGATGCTTTACGAGTGGCTGGGTCAATTTATTAACGCTAGCGTTATATTCCATGTGCTGAACCTTTTATGTAAGTTAATTTGTTGTGTCTGTAGCGCACTCATAACCAAATGAGGCTGCATTTTGTGGGACATAATACTGCAAATAGGCTGTCCTATGCGACATATAACGCCACTTTCTGGTAAATCTACACATCCCTCGGGCCATAAAAATCCATCAGGAATCATAATATCGTGTTGAGCATAAACAACTTGATAAGCCGTGTAGCCGTTAATATGATGATCATCAGTTAACCCATTCAGACTCGCGCTGATGTGGCGCTTAAAAAGATCCGCCTCATACAATTGCATACTAGCAGAGGGCCTAGGATTAATTTCCAACAACCAACTATTATCGCCATCATTTATAAAATCTAATGAATTTAATCCCTTAAGACTAAACAAGGGAACCAGCTTTTTTAACCATTCAACAACCTGCATCTGCTGCTTGGCACTCAAATCGCAACTATTAATAATCCCTGAAAATATAAACTCACGACCGTCATCTAGGCTCGTAGTCCATTGACTATTAAAACCTACAAGCTGTACATGCAAGCCATCGGCCAAAAACAATACGGAATATTGCGATCCTGATTGATAACGTTGCCAATAGCTATCCGAACCCATTTCTTGGCCTAAATAACGCGTGATTCCTACACCACCCTGGCCTCGCATAGGTTTAATCAGCCCACCTTTAAATTGGTCAGGCTGACTAAAACAAACTCTTGGATAAGGAATCGTTAATTGATTAAGTGCCGCAAAAAATGCAGGCTTATCATGTAAGCGTATAAAAATATCAGGAGAATTGCCTAACATAAATAGACTGCTATTTAAATAACGCAGACTTTCAGGATGATTTTCAAAACCACTGCCATAAACAACCTGATCAACTTGATATCTTTTAATAAAATAATCAACTACCGGCTGTAGATGCTGTTTCGCTAAGCTCGTTATTTGCTTAAAATCTTCTGCATAGCTCTGAGTATCTAAGTCTGCAAACAAATCAATCACTAAGGGCTTAAACCCTGAGGCCCTTGCCGTCTGAGCAAGCATTCGAGCAGAGCTAGCGATAACAAGAATAAATCCAATATCGCTATTATTGGCTATCTCAAGATCTCTTTTATCCACTATTGCTTTCAACATAAAAGTACCTATTACAACCATAACATATGAATTTATCAACAAATGGGTTGATTAAATATCTAATCTAGTTTAGTTTTATATCCGAATAATTGTTAGGATAATTTTTTTGAGATTTTTATGTTTTGTTTAATATATATTAGTTCAGCTGTTACCCCTTTCACCGCTCTTAGCTCTAATAAGTTTTCTGATTTATTAGATATTTCAGTTAAAAATAATTCTTTAAGAAATATAACTGGGTTTATGATTTATAAGGATGGCACCTTTATTCAAGCTCTTGAAGGCGATGAGGCTGATGTTGAATTTATATTTGATAAGATTTTAAATGATAAACGACACCATGAAGTAACTGTTCTGAGTAGAGAATATATTGAACATAGAAACTTTGAAGCTTGGTCAATGGGTTTTAAATCATTAGGGCGTGATGAATTTTATTCACCTATTTCAAATCTGAAAGCATTAACTAAGGAAGGGTTAGCTTTAAAAGATTTGTTGAAATTCGCTAAAGCTCATAACATGTTATAGCTATAGTTCATATCTTGACATCCTCCCCACCTGAAGGAAGGGGATTCCTAGTTTCCTAAGAGTGAGTACTTACATTGAGCGGCTATATCTACCTGGAAATTTGATTTAAACTTACACCATAGATTACAACAGACTACAACATTTCAGGTTTAGAAAAATGCCC
>CAIVYW010000534.1 GCA_903910205.1 uncultured Methylococcaceae bacterium
AAAAAAAAACCCCGAACCAACGGCTCAGGGTTTTTTTAATTTGGCGGAGTGGACGGGACTCGAACCCGCGACCACCGGCGTGACAGGCCGGTATTCTAACCAACTGAACTACCACTCCAAAGTCTGGTGGGTGCTGAGGGGATCGAACCCCCGACCCTCGCCTTGTAAGGGCGATGCTCTCCCAGCTGAGCTAAGCACCCGACTAAAAAATCATTATACATCATTATTAAAAAATTACAACTTTAATATAAATAATTTTTCTTTAATACTTTCTAAATGGAAGTCTCTTCAATTCAGAATTGAGCTTAGTTTACAGCATCTTTTAAAGTTTTGCCAGCTTTAAATGACGGAATCTTTGCAGCTTTAATGGTAATTTCTTCTCCAGTTTGTGGATTGCGACCTTTACGCTCAGCTCTCTCTTTTACAGCGAACGTACCAAAACCCACTAAAGCAACTGATCCATCACTAGGATCACTCAAAGCACTTTTAACCGTTTCTAAAAAACCATCTAAAGCACGTCCAGCATCAGCTTTTGTTAAATCTGCGTACTCAGCAATAGCATCGATCAATTGAGATTTGTTCATTATTCCCCCTGAGGAAGTTAATTTAGTGTATTGAGAATATCTGTCTATTAATTCTTATGCATTATTAAGTAGCAGCACAAGAACAGCGGTAAGTTATATCAACTGCTGTCACCTAGTGTCAAGCTTTAAAACCCTTGACCCCATGTTTTTTGCGGCATCAAGATGATTTCAATCATTTTTAGTCTTTTTAATGGGCTATATTAACCTGAGCCAGCATTTTAATAGCATCAGACTCCTTCATGCCTTGCTCACCCTCAATTTGTTTATCTATAGCCATCGGCATGCGTTGTAAAGCCAACGCTAATACCTCATCTATCCAATGCACCGGTCTGATATCTAATTTTTGTTTAATGTTATCAGGAATATCAATCAGGTCTTTCTCATTTTCAGCAGGAATTATGACTACTGTTATTCCGCCTCGATGCGCCGCGAGTAGCTTTTCTTTTAAACCACCGATAGGAAGCACTTCACCACGCAAAGTAATTTCACCCGTCATCGCGACATTTGCACGAACAGGTATCTTCGTTAATGCCGATATAATCGCTGTACACATGCCAATACCTGCACTGGGCCCATCTTTTGGCGTTGCTCCCTCAGGAACATGTATATGTATGTCATTCTTCTGAAACAACTCATTATCTATTCCTAATATTTCAGAGCGACTTCTGACAACAGTCATTGCTGCCTCAATCGACTCCTTCATAACATCACCCAACTTGCCTGTTGCCGAATGCTTACCTTTACCAGGAATTACCGCAGTTTCAATCGTTAATAATTCACCACCCACTTCTGTCCAAGCAAGTCCTGTAACTTGTCCAATTTGATCTTGCTCCTCAGCTAAACCATAGTTAAAACGCCTAACTCCCAAATAATCATTTAAATTTTCTGGCGTGATAAAAATCTTTGCTTTATCCGAAGTCAACAAAAGATGCTTAACCACTTTTCGACAAATTTTAGAAATATCTCGCTCAAGATTACGTACGCCAGCTTCACGAGAATAATAACGAATCATATCTCTAACTGCCGCTTCTGAAATATTAATTTCATGAGCAACAATGCCATTAGCCTCAATCTGTTTAGGTATTAAATACTTAATCGCTATATTTATTTTTTCATCTTCTGTGTAACCAGCGAGACGTATGACTTCCATTCTATCCAGTAATGCTGGCGGAATATTCATAGTGTTGGCTGTAGCCACAAACATCACATCGGATAAGTCGAAATCTACTTCTAAATAATGATCAGAAAAAGCATGATTCTGCTCGGGATCTAAAACTTCCAGCAAAGCAGAAGCAGGATCACCTCGAAAATCAGTCGCCATCTTGTCAATTTCATCAAGTAAAAACATCGGGTTACGAGATTTTACTTTAGCTAAATTCTGTAATATTTTTCCAGGCATTGAGCCAATATAAGTGCGTCTATGACCACGAATTTCAGCTTCATCACGAACACCACCTAAAGCCATACGCACATAAGTACGATTCGTTGCTCTAGCTATAGACTCTCCTAATGAGGTTTTACCAACACCCGGAGGACCTACCAAACATAAAATAGGACCTTTAAGTTTTTTAACTCGCTGATGCACAGCAAGATATTCAAGGATACGTTCTTTTACTTTTTCTAAGCCAAAATGCTCAGCTTCTAGAACCTGCTCTGCAATTTTAAGATCATGCCGAACCTTAGTCTTTTTCTTCCATGGCACATTAAGCATCCAATCTATATAATTACGCACCACAGTTGCTTCAGCAGACATAGCAGGCATTAACTTAAGCTTATTAAGTTCAGTTTCAGCCTTAGCCTTAGCCTCTTTAGACATTCCTGCATTAGCAATTTTCTTTGCCAGCGCCTCAATTTCATTCGGCACGTCATCCATATCACCCAATTCTTTTTGTATCGCTTTCATTTGTTCGTTTAAATAATACTCCCTCTGATTCTTCTCCATCTGCTGCTTTACACGAACTCGAATTTTTTTCTCCATTTCAAGTAAATCAACTTCTCCCTCCATCAATGCCATTAAATCTTCTAAACGCTTTTCAATATCTGCAGCCTCAAGAATACCTTGCTTATCACTGACTTTTAGACTCATATGTGCAGCCATGGTGTCAGCAAGACGACTAGGATCATCAATTCCAGAAAGAGCATTTAATACTTCAGGTGGGATTTTATTATTTAATTTAACGTATTGATCAAAAGAGTTAATAACCGTGCGTTGTAAAACATCTTGCTCTTGTACTGAAAGATTAAATACATCATCAATCTTTTCCACTTCAGCCGAAAAAAAACTATCCGTTTCCTGATACCGAAGAATTTTACTACGCTCGGCACCTTCAACGAGAACCTTTACTGTGCCATCAGGAAGCTTCAATAACTGTAAGATATTAGCCAATGTACCTACTTGATAAAGATCGGTAAAGTCTGGCTCATCAATTTCAGCATCCTTTTGCGCAATCAACAAGATTTGCTTACCATCTTTCATTGCAGCATCTAGAGCGTCAATTGAGCGCTCCCTGCCAACAAATAAAGGAATAACCATGTGCGGATAAACTACAACATCTCTAAGGGGTAAAACTGGAATTAAATTATCGGTAAGGTGTAATTCTTTCATTATTTGCGCTTCCATAAACAGAACCTTTAGCAATTTTTTACATTAGGAGATTATGGGGGCGACAATCAAAATAGCAAGTAAATAAAAATACAATTTATAATCTCTAAAAACTTTCGCGAATTCAACTCATAAATGCAACACCTAGTGGATCATTGATATCAAGTGAAGCCATCTCACAAAATACCTCCCATGGTGTTTTGTAGTTTAATTTTTTTC
>CAIVYW010000535.1 GCA_903910205.1 uncultured Methylococcaceae bacterium
CTATTCTTGCTGAGGTATTATCATTACTAATACCTCAATCCACTCAGCAGGCGATCTAATAATAACGACTAAACTAACGCATTACCAGAGTTTTTATTGTGATTATTGCCCTTATGACTTTCTTTTTGTCGCAAATTGAACTCATAATGAGCTAAAAGCTACTAAGCCCCTGTTGAAATCACATGCCATTAACCGCCTCTATTTCAAAGCCATCAGATCAGGCGTTTGCAACAATGAGCACACAAAGTACCGAGCTACGCACACGCTTACGTGATGCCACTGCGCCTTTGCACAGCCAACTTAATCAACAACCCATGTTAGCGGCTTTATTAGGCAAAGATTTTCCCCTAGCCGATTACCAACAGTTATTAGGGACTTATTACTCCTTGTATCATCAATTAGAAGCAGCAATTAAGCGCTACCTAACCCAGCAACCCATAGACTTTGATTATCAGTCACGTTACAAAACCTCGCTGTTGCTGAATGACCTAAATTATTGGCATATTACGCCTGAGCCCTTAAGGTGCCAGATCGACCTGCCTGAAATAACCAGCCTAGGGCAACTATTAGGCATACTCTATGTTTTAGAAGGCTCGACTTTAGGTGCCAATTTTATCGCGCAGCATTTAAAACTGAGCTATGGCTACACCCGCAGTACCGGCAGTGATTTTTTTAGCGGCTATGGTGAACAGACCCAGAGCCACTGGCAAAGCTTTATTTGCTATATCAACTCGTTTTCAGAGCAAACAGACCTAGCGACCATAGCCATAGCGTCTGCCTGTCTAAGCTTTGCCTGCTTTAATCAGGCGCTGACTAATACCCTAACCCCCTCGTCTAAATCACTATGAACGAAATCAGCCCAGAAGCCTTTGATCTAGCCTTAGCCGCCTGCGCCGCAGAACCTATACATCAACTAGGCGCAATTCAGCCCCATGGCGCAGTCGTGGTTTTCACTAGCGATGAGAAGCACACTATTATTCAAGTCAGCGCCAACCTTGAACAGTTTTTAGACTGCTGTGCCGAAGCGGCTTTAGGTCAAACGCTATATAACTGCTTAGGCTCAGCGGCCGCGCATAAAATAGAGGCTCTACTAAAACAGCCTAATACTGAGCCTAGCACCAGCACCTTGCTAGCTATTACTAGACAGCAACAATGCATTGAGCTTAATGCTACGCTTTATACCGCAAAACACTATTGGATACTCGAACTCACCGACACTACGCCTAGCACAGAGCCCTTAGCTGAACGCTTGCTGTCCTTACAGCAGTCACTTACCTTTAAAAAACCTAGCGCGCCTATCACTCATTATTTTGAACAGATCACGCCAATACTACGCGAACTGAGTGGCTACGATAGCGTGATGGTATATCGTTTTAGTTCTGAAAATGATGGGCAGGTCATCGCTCAAAGCAAGACGGAGCCTGCACCTTCATATTTAGGCTTACATTTTCCTGCCGGTGATATTCCCTCACAAGCTAGAGCCTTGTACACTAAAAATCTAGTTCGTTATGTCGCCAATATAGCTGACAGCCGAATAAACCTAGTTCCATCACTCAACCCATTGACTCAACAGCCATTGGATATGACCTATTTGAGTTTGCGCAGCCTTTCACCTGTGCATATCGAATACCTTGTTAATATGGCTGTCTCAGCAACCTTAACCCTATCTTTATTACAAGACGGTCAGCTCTGGGGCTTAATCATATTTCACCATCTAAGCCCCAAAAAGCCCTCCAGTGATCTGCTAAAACTTATGCAATTTGTCTCGCGTCAAATCTCCACTGAACTTCTCGCATTGGCGCTACGAGATGAAAAGAACTTACTCAGCAAAATCACCTACTTTAAAAAGAGCTTATTGAAAGCCATACTCCATCATTCTGAAGAGCATCTTATAGACCGGCTTAGCACTAATTTAATGGATGTAGGCAATGCCACTGGACTCATTATTGTCATTAATGGCCAACGTTATACTCGCGGCTTAACCCCCAATGCCGTACAAATTGACAAACTGCTTAGCTGGCTAAGTCAGCAGCCAGAGCCAGAGCCAGAGCCAGAGCCAGAGCCA
>CAIVYW010000536.1 GCA_903910205.1 uncultured Methylococcaceae bacterium
GTCCGTCAAGACGGCGATGGCGACAGGCGCCTTATCCATATCGGCCTTGAAATATTTCTTATAATCATCTTTTACATTGATGTGTATGGTTTTCATATTTTTACACCTTAAAAAATTGGTTGATTTTGTTATTTAATAGTGCAGGATTCACAGCATCTTCCAAATACAAAAAATCAAAACGTGCATAGCCGTATTGTTTATTATTCATGGCTAAAAACTGCGTTTCCATAAATTCTTTTCGTGGTTTAAATTTATCGGCATAGACATTGCCTTTCGTTTCGATAATCAATACCTTGTGTATATTGTTGCCTGCATCACGCTTAAGTATTAAAAAGTCTGGCGTGTAATGTCCGATGTTTTGCCAATGTCCGTTATTTTTGGTAAAACAGTGAATAACAAAGCCGCTTAAGTGTCGGTCACCGTTGTAATAAATCTCCAGATTTTTAGGGCTAAAGTCCTCTAGCGATAAGGCCGTTTTAAGCAAGTCAAATTCTAAACCGCTTGCGCCACTGGCGCCAAAATCATAAGGTAAATAATGAAAGCTATGGTCTTTTTGTTTTATAACCGGTGGAATATCAAAACGGCTTTTAAAGTCATCAAAAGTGCCAAAAGCATATTGCAAAGAAGTACCTTCAAGCATATTAAGATTGGTATCGTACATTTCCCTGATTTTATTTTCATCAATAACCGGTAGTTTGTTACTGGTATCAAACGCTAAAATTTTCCGGGTATCCTCTTCACTGGGATATAGTTTGTCATTTTTGGTAACGGCAGCGGGTTTTTCAACAATCAGCAAATTGGCGGAATACGGGATGATGTCGCTATCGGTTTTTAACTCACGCTTCAGGGTAAAGCTTAAGCGGATACTGCTTATAATACGGTGTAAATCATAAAACTCATTAAAAAAACGCAGCCCGTTTTTTTCGTAAGTCAGCCGCTCAAAAAGCGGTTTGAGTTCGTTATCAAATTCATGTAGGTGTTTAATACTGAGTGTAGTAAAACTCGCGCGGCTAATGGCAAACAACCATTGCGGATAATTGGCAAGCTGGCTGCCGGCTTCATTTAAGATTTTGATGGTGTCTGCATCCCAGTTGTACAGATTTCCTGTCGAAATGATGCCCTCGGTTTTGTGTGTATCCAGATCGGTTAATAACTGCTGGAGCTTGGTTTGTGTATTGGCCTCTTGTTCTGATGCGATGGCTTGATAACGAATTTCAAGTTGATAAAAATCAAGGGATGGCAGTTTTAAATGTGCCATGCGTGAAAACCGCTCAACGGTTTCAGGCAGGTCTGCACACTTGGCATTATTAAGCTCTTGGATACTGGTGTTTTGTTCTTGTTTTAATTGCTTGTTAAGGGTATCAGCGTTGTCTTGGTTCAGCCAAATCAGTGCGGTTTCATCGCTGTTTTTATCCACTTGACGCAAACAACGGCAAGCAGTTTGCAACACCATATTTTGTGGGCTATCGCCTTTTTGCGACAGAATAACGCCGGTTAAGCTGGGACAATCCCAGCCTTCTTTACCAATTTGCACCAACAGAATGTAACGTTTTTTTGATAACGGTAAATCAAGGGAGCGAAACTCCCGTTCATTTTCTTTAGGTAAGGCGTAGGTTTTGTTGCCGCCGTGATACTCCAGAATTTCATCGGGGTTGATGTTTAGATCGCCTGTTAAGAAGGGTAAAATTTCTTCTCGCAAGGCTTCAATATTACTGCAATAAATGGCCAGTTTTGCAATCGTGCCGTTGGCGTAAACCTTGTTTTTATAGCGGTTATCAAAATCTTCAATACCTTGTTTGATAATCTGAAAGCGGTCAAGATGCTGCCCTGTTTTTACGGTTGGGGTTTTTAAAAATTCTTTAACTGCCGTGAGTAAAGGATAGTAATAAACGGTGTTGGTGATTTGCGTGAGTTTAATCAAGTCGGTTGCAGTAACCTGGATTTTATCGGCCTTTTGTAAATAGGGCGTTCCCGAAAAACCCAGCACGGTGGTTATATTGCCGCCGCTGTACCAGTTATTGACCACTTGACGCAGCTTTATATCATCGGTTGCAGCATGATGTACCTCATCTATCAGTATCGCAAGATGAGTGATTTCACCAATCAGATGCCTTAGTTCGTTGGCAAACTTGGCTTTTTCATCGTCCGTTTTTTCAATGATCTGGAGATTGGTACTCAAATCAATACGATCCAATATCACTTTCTCGGCATTAACCACAAATACCCGTCCAAACGGATTTGGGAAATAGGCTTGTACTTTTTGGGAATTTGGATTTCTGGCTTTATTACTTTTTTTAGCGGATTTTGATTCGTCCAAGACCTCAAACTGTAAGCATTTTTTTAGTGTACTGGCGGCGGGTTCCGGTAATACCCAGGAAGGATCAAATTTTTCTATGGTTTTTAAACTGGGCACAATGGATGATTTTAAGCCCGAAGGGATCAATATCAGAAAATTATGGGCAAAGTTTTTGTTATCAGGTTCATTCTCGGCAAAATACAAATCCAAATACATAAAAGCCGCCATCAAGTAGGTTTTACCGGCACCCATCGGCAAGCTCATTAAATAATCCGGATAGTTTACATTGTAAAACAGGCTCTTAATGATGTTGTCATAATCCAGTGCTTGATGTTCTTTTAATATCAGTTGAGCCAATGCGGGTAACGGTGCGTTACGTTGACTGGCAAAATCAAATAAGGCATAAGCGGGTTGGTTTTGCGCTAAAAAATTGGCGGCAATCGGATATAACACATTGTATTGCCCCAAGTCTGTGCCGGTGTTAAAAAAGCCTTCGGAAAATAACTGCCAAAGCGGTTTGTTTTCGCCCGGTATTTTTAGGAACAAATACGTTTCAATGGCTTCAATTTGGGTGTCACGCAATTTACCGGTTTTTTTGATGTAGTTTATTAACCCAATGATGCTGCAATCTTTTGACTGCAACCATTGGTTTTTTTTTATGGTTATAATGGTGTTAAGCATTGAAATTGTTCTTTAAACATTGATAATCAATATGCTACGACTCAATTAAACTGTCAAAACAAAAAGATCATTTGGATAGGTTAGAATGACTAGCATCATATCAAATAAAAGCTAATAGAGTGTATTTGAGTCACAAAGATCTTTAGTCCTGTTGCTTTGTAAAAATTTGATCATTAATTAAGTTAAGCGAAAACCGTTTGTGTGGAGTACTGAGCTTTAGCTTAGCATTTTAAAACAGCTGAA
>CAIVYW010000537.1 GCA_903910205.1 uncultured Methylococcaceae bacterium
CCCCCCTTTGTAGAGGGGGGTTAGGGGGGATTTATCAACATAAGTTGCTTTATCATAATTTTTTCTTAACTGTGGGCAGTGACGCCTGAGCGTGGGAACGATAAAAAGCTTTCACTACTGTTTTGTCCCGTCTAAAGTGGGTAGCCACTAAGAGCAACGTAATTGAAGATTCCTTCACCCTTCACCCTTCGTGCTTCACCTTTAGTCTTTAGCCAAAATCAATCTTTATTAAGTTGTAAAACAGCCAAGAAAGCTTCTTGAGGAATTTCAATATTCCCCACTTGTTTCATGCGTTTTTTACCGGCTTTTTGTTTTTCTAGTAGTTTTTTCTTACGACTGATGTCACCACCATAACATTTGGCAATAACATTCTTACGCATGGCTTTAACCGTAGATCTAGCGATCACTTTAGAACCGATAGCCGCTTGTATGGCGACTTCATACATTTGCCTTGGAATCAGATCTTTCATTTTTTCGACTAAATCACGCCCGCGATTACTGCTTAGATCTTTATGGACAATAATAGATAAAGCATCGACTTTCTCGGCATTAATCAATACATCCAGTTTCACCAAGTCGGCTGGCTGAAAACGCAAAAACTCATAATCAAAGGAAGCAAAGCCGCGACTTACTGACTTTAATCGATCGAAGAAATCTAATACTACTTCACTTAAGGGCATTTCATAATGCAAGGACACTTGTCTACCTACATACTGCATATCTTTTTGCACACCGCGCTTTTCGATACACAAGGAAATAACCGCCCCCAAATAAATCTGTGGCACTAGAATATTGGCACGGATGATAGGTTCTCGAATTTCTTTAACAATACCGCCATCAGGTAGTTTTGCAGGATTATCTATCATTAAAATCTGGTCGGTTTGAGTAACAACTTCATAGACTACGGTAGGCGCTGTGGTAATTAAATCGACGTTATATTCTCTTTCTAAACGCTCTTGCACAATTTCCATATGCAACATGCCTAGAAAACCGCAACGAAAACCGAAACCTAAAGCCTGAGATGTTTCTGGTTCAAATTGTAAGGCCGCATCATTAAGGTTTAATTTATTAAGCGATTCTCTTAAATCTTCGTAATCATCTGAGCTCACTGGATATAAGCCCGCAAAAACCCGAGGTTGCACGCGCTGGAAGCCAGTCAACTGTTCTGTTGCCGGTTTATCAGTCCAGGTAATGGTGTCTCCTACTGGCGCACCGAAAATATCTTTAATGCCGGCAACCACATAACCTACTTCGCCGGTATTTAAAATATCTTTTTCTAAGCGTTTAGGCGTAAAAACGCCAACTTTTTCAGCAATGAATGACTTGCCGGTGGACATGATGGTAATCTTCTGTTTTCTGCGGATACTGCCATGCATAATTCTGACTAATGAGACCACGCCCAGATAACTGTCAAACCACGAATCAATAATCAATGCTTGCAAAGGACCGTCTATATCCCCTTGTGGGGGCGGCACTTTAATTACCAATTGTTCAAGTACATCCTGTACACCCACACCGGTTTTAGCACTAATCATTAAGGCTTCATCGGCTGGAATACCAATAACTTCTTCAATTTCGGCCAATACGCGCTCAGGTTCGGCAGAGGGTAAATCAATTTTATTGAGTACCGGCACTACTTCAAGCCCTTGTTCTATGGCGGTATAGCAGTTAGCCACACTTTGCGCCTCTACACCTTGTGCGGCATCAACGACTAATAAGGCACCTTCGCAAGCGGCTAAAGACCTAGAAACTTCATAAGAAAAGTCAACATGTCCTGGCGTATCAATAAAATTAAGCTGGTAAGTTTCACCATCTTTCGCTTTAAAGTCTAAGGTCACACTTTGAGCTTTAATGGTAATGCCGCGTTCTTTCTCAATATCCATAGTATCAAGAACCTGTGCCGACATTTCTCTAGCACTTAAGCCGCCACAGATTTGAATAAATCGATCTGCAAGTGTTGATTTACCATGATCGATATGCGCAATAATGGAGAAGTTTCTGATATGTTTTAAATCCACAATGTTTCAACTGAATAATGAGGTGGTTAAGGCGTTATTGCTTTTGCACTTATGGCAAGGATTGCCATCTCGAAATGCTAAATTGCGCAATTATAACAGATTTACACTGATGATCAGCCTAGTTTATCCAGAAAAATCCTAATGCATGGATATAAGACCTTTCTTAGGCGATACATAAAACGGAGGTCTATATAATTCTTGTAACTATCAATTTTCAAAATCAAATAGTCTGGTGGTAAGACTCGGCAATCGTTTATCGGCTATGCCAGTCAGCGCCGGAGTTATCGCATAATTTCTTCAAGTACTTACTGGAGTTCATCTAAATGACACTGAATGGTGTCCCAGATCATAACTGGATCTACACCTAAATATTCATGCGCCAATACATTACGCATACCTGCAATCTCGCGCCATGGCATATCTGGATGTATTGCCAGCAAAGCATCAACACCGAAATCTTTAAGGGCTTGGCCGCATTTCAAGATTGCGAACAACGGCATCCTGAGTTTTTCTATCATTTAAAAATCTAATCAAGTCGTAACCTTCAGTGTACGACTCAATCAACTCGATGCTTTCCAATGCCGCTGCAATAAAGATCAATCGATCCTTCATAACGATATCGCTTCTTGTAAGACGCTTTGCCGTAAATATTTATTAAGTGCCCGTTCACTAACCACGTCAACTTTACGGCCCAGTAAAGCCGAAAGAGCATTCATAAAACCAACTTGATCTAGTAAAGTCGAGCCAGGTAAAAAATCAACTAAAAAATCAATGTCACTATCGCTACGCTCTTCACCACGGGCAACCGAACCAAAGACTCGGATATTTTGGGCATGATAACTCTCTGCAATAGCTTTAATGCGCCCGCTGTCTTGTTGCAATGCTATATAGAGCTTAGTCATGTTAAAAATTGTGCTATTTTTGGTCTCAATCATTTAAATGGTGGTAAGTGCCTTAGTCACTAATTTAAAAATAATGGGCTATAGTTACTAGGAGGCTGTCCTATAATCCAGCCAATAATGATAGAATAGTCACCTACGCTAAAATAATTACTAACCGATGAATATTCCTTTCAAACAATCGCCTATCGCGCTTAATGCCGCATTGCTCTCTCCCACCAATATTTTTGATTTGCTTCCAGATGATCACGAGTGCTTTGTTTACAGAGAGCTTTTCGAGCAACTTGATACAGCGGCTATAGAAAAGCTTTATAGCGACA
>CAIVYW010000538.1 GCA_903910205.1 uncultured Methylococcaceae bacterium
AAACTCAAACTGTTGCCCATAAGGATCGGTTTTAAGTAAGATTTCATTACTAAAGCGGTTTAATATTTCAAACTTATAGTAACAACCCTCTTTTAATCCGGGCATGAAAATTTCCCAAATACCACTGCCACCTAAGCTGCGCATCGGGTTACAACGGCCATCCCACTGATTAAAATCACCAACCACACTGACTCGACCCGCACTAGGTGCCCAGACCGTAAACAAAACCCCGTCTATACTATCGACACTATGAATATGTGCGCCTAACTTTTGATAGACATGCCAATGCTTACCTTCAGCGAATAAGTATTGATCAAATTCCGGTAATTGCACACCAAAATCATAGGGATCATAGCTTTCGTGGCGGTAGCCGCTTTTGTCTAGCCAAATTAATTGATAATGCGCTGGCAGTGTTTCTGGCAGTACGTTAGCTTCAAAAAAATCAGTGTCGATAACACGAACCAGTTCAGAGTCATCATGACTAAAACGGACTGATTCAGCGTATGGCAGATAAATAGTAATCTGCATTAGCTCTTTTTTGGCATGACGTCCCAGCACAGAGAACGGATCATGATGTTTAGCCTCCATGATTTTTAACATATCGTCAGTTAGCCGCTTATTTTTGATTACTTTGATAATAGGTGTCGCTATCTCTGCTTTTTTAACGACTGCTTTAGTCGTAGATGTCGCTAACTCTACTTTTTCAATGACTGCTTTAGCCGTAGTCGATGTCGCTATCTCTACTTTCTTTACGACCGCTTTAGCCGTCGCCTTGGGTTTTATAAGCTCCGTACTTTTGGCTTTAGTTGTCGTTTTGGGTTTGATAAGTTCAGCACTCTTCGCTTTAGTAGCAGGCTTAGTTTTTACGCTTTTTGGGGCTGCAACCCCAAGCTCAGGCGATGCTGTCTTAACGATTTTCTCTTTGGTAGCTTTAGGTTCAGACGTACTGACTACCAGTTTTTCGGTAATTAACTCAGTCACTTCAGAATCAAGTGTGTTATTAGAATCCTTTATCACTTTGAATGGCCTCGGTGTAGTAGTAGAATAAATGTCTAGTAAATCTTACCAAATAACTAACCGTTGTAATATCTATATCAACATGGAATGCAAAATGTCAGAGTCTAGTCATCATAAACAAGAACAAAATATCGGTCATTTAACTCGTAATACCATTGCCTTAATATTGGCAGGAGGGCGCGGATCACGACTTGTTAACATGACCGACTGGCGCGCCAAACCTGCTGTACCCTTTGGAGGTAAATTTCGAATTATAGACTTTCCGCTGTCCAACTGTGTCAACTCAGGTATTCGCAAAATAGGTATTTTAACGCAATACAAAGCCGATTCACTGATACGCCATGTTCAACAAGGCTGGGGGTTTATGCGCGGTGAATTTGGCGAATATGTAGATTTAATGCCGGCTCAACAACGTCATGGTGAAGATTCTTGGTACAAAGGCACCGCTGATGCTATCTATCAAAATATTGATATATTGCGCACACGTAAGCCCAAGCATATTTTAATTCTAGCGGGTGATCATATTTACAAAATGGATTATGGTGCGATGCTAGCCGATCATATTGAAAAAAATGCTGACCTCACTATTGGCTGCTTAGAGGTATCCCTAGAAGAAGCCGCCGCCTTTGGGGTAATGGATATCGATACCAATCGTCGAGTTAAAGCCTTTGTTGAAAAACCTAAGAACCCCCCCGTGATGCCAGGCAGAACCGATACGGCTTTAGCCTCTATGGGTATTTATATTTTTAATGCTGACTTCTTATTTGAACAATTACAAAAAGATGCCGATACCGTAGGCTCTACTAATGATTTCGGCAAAGACATTATTCCTGCTGTTATCGATAATTATATTGTCAATGCCTATCCCTTTTTAGATTTACAAAGTGGCGAGCAAAGCTATTGGCGTGATGTAGGTACGATTGATGCTTACTGGTCAGCTAATATGGAGCTTATCGGCGTTAATCCTGGTATGAACTTATATGACAATACGTGGCCAATCTGGACACATCAAGAACAAACGCCACCGGCTAAATTTGTTTTTGATGATGATGATCGTCGAGGACT
>CAIVYW010000539.1 GCA_903910205.1 uncultured Methylococcaceae bacterium
CGATCCCATCTCGAACTCGGAAGTGAAACCGTTTAGCGCCGATGATAGTGTGGCAGTTTGCCATGCGAAAGTAGGGAATTGCCAAGCTCTTAATATTAAAACCCAAGCCTAATGCTTGGGTTTTTTTTTGCCTATTATTTTAATAGCTCAGAAATACTGCTTTATAAAGAAGTTTTTCCTAAATAGTCGTCATGTAATCAAAGGCTGGTAGCGCTGGCTGGGCATATTGTTACGGTTCGTTCCCAATTCCACTTTCATTGTTATACACGCGCTACCTGTATTTAGAAACGATGTCTACCTAACTTCCATACCCATAGCATGACGTGTAAGTATGGATTTTGCTGAAGGCACATAATCCAGCAATGTTAAGCCAATATTTCTAGCGGTAACGAGTGCTAACCAGTCATTAGAAAACACATTAACTACAGTGTTGGTAAATCCTATGGTTCGATCATGATCTTGCTTACGAGTATTAGCATAAATGTTTAAAAAGTTGGAGTCACCAATATCCATAGTGGTTTCGTGCTGTTTAATAAGTTGTTCTGCAAGCTGAACAACATCACGAAAACCTAAATTAAATCCTTGTCCGGCTACTGGATGTAATTGATGTGCGGCATTACCTATAATGACTGTTCGACCAACAACTATTTTTTCTGCGCGAATCAGAGATAAAGGGAAGGCACGTCTAGGTGCTGTTAAATTAAGTTGACCTAGCTTATATCCAAAGCATTGCTGTAGTTCGGCAATAAAATCTGCCTCACTACCTAACATAAGTGCATTGGCATCTTCATCTTTACGTGTCCAAACAACGGAACATTCATGACTACCTATAGGCAATAAAGCAAGTGGTCCTGAGGCTGTAAAGCGTTCGTAGGCAGTATTATTATTTGCGAGTGTTGAACTAATAGTTGTTATTAATGCGGTTTGACCATATTCGGTAACTTTTTGAGTAATGCCCATTAATTGTCGGACTGAGGATAAACCGCCATCTGCTCCAACTAATAGTTTTGCTGTTATGTTTAAAGATTCAGTGCCTTGTTTTAGATTAATGAATATTTCATTATCACTAGACATCAGGCCAACAACGCGGGCAGGTGCAATGAGTTCAATAGTCGATTCAGAGACTAGATTGGCAATATGAGTTTCTATGTCACGGGCACTTATTACATAACCTAAGGCATCTACTTGTTCTTTTTGTGCCGAAAGACGCGTTTTACCGAAATGGCCTTGATCAGATATATGAATCTGTTTTATTGCTGTTGCAGCCTTACTAATGCCTTGCCAAAATCCTAATGCATCTAATATTTGCACTGTTCCTGCAGCTAAAGCTAATGCTCGGTCTCCAGCAGGAGAAGCCTGTAATTGTTCGCGTGTAGCTGCTTCAACAATAGCAATGCGTAGTCCCGTGTTTTTTAGCATCAGAGCCAAGCAGTTACCTGCTAAACCACTACCCACTATTACTAAGTCATATTCGTGTTGCATTAATTATCCTTCATGAGGGCTTCTATTTCTGATATGGTTTTAGGCACGCTAGCGGTCAATATTTCATGACCATCGGCTGTGACGAGTACATCATCTTCAATACGGATTCCTATACCTCGCCATTTTTTTTCAACTTCCTTGCAATCTGCGGGAATATACAAACCTGGTTCTACTGTTAGTACCATACCTTTTTCTAAGAGTCGCCATTCTTGATTGATTTTGTAAGCACCGACATCATGTACATCCATGCCTAGCCAGTGACCGATTCGATGCATATAAAATTGTTTATATTTTTCATCTTTAATGAGCTTCTTTAATTTACCCTTGAGTAAACCTAAGACGATTAAACCTTCTGTAATGACTTCAACTGAAGCCTCATGGGCCTTATTCCAAGGGATACCTGGTTTAATTTGTGCTAACGCAGCGGTTTGAGCATCCAATACTAATTGATAGAGTTGTTTTTGTGGTTCGCTAAACCTTCCCGAAATTGGAAAAGTACGGGTAATGTCTGCGGCGTAATGATCGCATTCGGCACCCGCATCAATTAATAGCAGATCTCCATCTTTCAATAGACCCGTATTTTCAGTGTAATGTAAAGTACAGGCGTTATTGCCGCTGGCAACTATAGAGGGATAAGCAACCGCACGTAAGCCGTTGTGCATAAAATGATGAACAATATCAGCTTCTATTTGATATTCATAGCGACCCACTTTACATGCCTGCATGGCTTTAGTATGGGCGATAGCAGACACTTCGGCAGCGTGGCGCATGAGTTTAAGCTCATTAGCGCTTTTAAATAAACGCATTTCATGTAGTTGATGGTCTATGGAAATTAATTCCCTAGGTGCTTCTACACCTGTTCTGGACTGGTTACGGATAATATTAAGCCAGTCTTGCACGCGTTGATCGAACACCGTATCACGTCCCATGGGATAAAATACTTTAGCCTTATTTTCTAATAGCTGAGGTAATAAATTATTGACCTCATCTATGCTGTGAGCTGTATCGGCTGCATATTGGCTAATCGCGCCTTCTAAACCAGCGTGAGCACCTTCCCACAAGGCTTTTTTCTTATCAAATTTACGGCAAAATAATAGGTATTCGCCTTCAGCTCGACCTGGAATAAAAACAGCCAATGCCTCTGGTTCATTAAAACCAGTGAGATAATAGAAGTCACTATTTTGTCTGAATGGATAATCGACATCGCTATTACGGGCACACATAGATGCGCTGGTGATGAGAGCAACATTACCTTTGCCTACATGATTTAATAATTGTTTACGACGTTTTTTAAATTCAGTTTGTTTCATGATCTTCTCGCCATAAATCGTTAGAGGAGTCGCTATTATTAGCTAACTCATCACGTAATAATAAAATAGCTGATCTTAGGAATTCAGTAATTTCAACAAAATCTCGCTCATCTTCTTCACCCTCAACCTCAGTATCTAGCTTAGTAAATTCGGTAATGTCTTTAAGGATTTCACGTGTATCTTTTGACCAGTTAGTTACGGTTGCTACTGAACCTACACCAAATAAAAAACCACGACACCAGTTTGTTAATGCTTCAACTCGTTCGGTTAAAGCGACGTCATCATCAGGTAAAAAAAGGTCAAAATCAAATTCATTACTGGCTAATAATCGTCTTGTTTCTTCAAATAGGCGTATCAAGATATCGTTGTCATTACTTAATACCTGAGTTGCATTTTGAAGTAACTCAGCTAACCAATAGGTACTTTCTGTTTGATCACTGACGCAGAGCATGCCCGTTGCTAAGCCGTGAGCTTCTGCAGCAGAAAGATCATCGTCACATCGTAAAAAAATTGCGTTGCAGGCGTTATAAGCCATAATAATTACACTATCATTGAAAGAAAAATATTGCTTATGCTACCATTGAAATTTAACTAGGTTAATATTTGTTCGCTTTAATAGCTAAAGTGATAATTATTTGGCAATATATATTTTGGCTTCCATCTTTAAGGTGAGACAGTTTGAGATTAATTCGTTCGTGGTGAGCCTAGCGAACCATGAGCGGTTTAACCTTTACCCTTCGACAAGCTCAGGGCGAACGGTTAAACCTAGTATCTGCCTATCTGCCTCGTCTTAAGTTGATAGCCTATATTTTAGTTATTACTGAATAAGTTTCCTATATCCCATTATTCGCTCTTTGATAAAGTAACGTATTGTGTTTTTACAATCTTGTTGAACATGGAGTATTTTACTTTAATAACAATATGTTACATTGAGTGATGAAAGGTGGGTATAGGCGACTGATTACTTGAAATTAGATAGATGCCACTATGACAGAAAAATATCTCACACCAGAATATAAAGATTTGGAAGATAGATTAGATCAACTTATTGATAAATATTTAGATATAAAGCGTGATAATGCTAAGTTAAAGATTAAGCATGATACCTTGGCTCAAGAGAAGCAGGTCTTATTAGAGAAAACTTCTTTAGTTCAAGCTAGATTAGATATTATGATTACTCGCTTACAAGCATTGGAGCAACAATTATGAGCAGTACCCTCCCTTATGTTTCGTTAATGATTATGGGCAAAGAGTATCGAATTGCCATTGATGCTGCTGAACAAGATGACCTTATTGTTTCTGCTCAACAACTTGATGTACAAATGCGCAAAATGAGAGACTCTGGAAAAATTACTGGTCCGGATAGAATTGCTGTAATGGCATCTCTTAATTTGGCGCATGAATTACAGTTAATGAAAAACAAAAATATTGCTTTAAATCAAAGAATGAACGAATACCTAAGCCGATTAACATCTAAAATAGATAAGGTCTTAGATAAAGATTAAATCCGCTACGCTGATTTAGAGGCTACAACTGCTAATCCGTGTAATACTAAATTTAAGTCTATGATGACTTTAAAGGGCAGTTGTTCAGCAATCAGGCAGGCATCACCGCCTGTTACGATAACGGCTAGTGATGGGTTTTGTTTACTTAATACATGCTCAATCAGACCAGTGGCAGCGCTTAATGTGCCATTATAAATAGCCGCTTCAGTAAAGTTTGCGGGCCCAATGCCATAACTTGAGTCATTAAAGACTAGTAAATCGGTGCTTGTCGCTAGAGATTTTTTCATTAATGTTAATCCTGGGCTGATCATACCTCCTTGATGATTGCCATTGGCATCAATAAAATCAATGGTAATTGCAGTTCCGCAATCAATAATACAAGCCGCTTTTTGATAGTAATGATGCGCGGCTATTAGTGTTAGCCAGCGATCTACGCCTAATTTATCGGGTTGTAGATAAGCATTATGTACACCAAAAGCGTGAGACTTAGATTTTACCTGAATGATAGTTGTACATGGCCAAAGTCTAGTCGCTACCGATTGAACTAGATTCAATAAAGCTGTTGAACTAACACAGGCTAGGGCTAGCTGTTTAGGTATTGGTAAATTTCCCCATGTATCGATAAGTTTATCAATAGTAAGCTCTTGATTATTTAAGATATGACTATTTTCTAGCTTGCCATCTTGAAAAACGGCCCATTTGAGTCGACTATTTCCACTATCAATTAATAAAATCATACAATGGAGTCACTAAAGCTTACTTCGCCAGATGCAAAGGCTTGGATAGTTCCGTCTGCCCGTTTAATTAATAAGAGACCGTTATCGTCAATGCCCTCAACGAGGCCATCAATTTTTTGCTGACCAATATATAACGTTGCAAGATGTCCTTGTAGGCAATCATAACTGCGCCATTCATCCAGATAGGTCTGAATGCCGACTGTTTCAAAGCCATTAACAATGGTCAGTATATGACTTATGAGTGTGGCGGCCAGTTGATTTCGAGATACAGGTACTATTCCTGTTACGGTAGTAAGGTCAGTCCATGCTTGGGTAATCGTTTGTGCTTCTGATGCAGGTAAAAATAGATTGAGACCTAAACCGATGACGGCAGAACAAGGCCCATCAGTTTCACCAGAGACTTCGATGAGTATGCCGCCTAATTTTTTACCTTGACTATAAATATCATTAGGCCATTTTAAGCTCACATCATCGATATGATGCTGTTTTAAAGCTCTGATGACAGCAATACCTATTGCCAGACTTAATCCAGCGGTAGCGGCGATGCCTCCTTGTTGAAAGCGCCAAAGTATCGACATATACAGGTTGCTACCATAAGGCGAAACCCAGGTTCTGCCCCGCCTGCCTTTTCCTGCCGATTGATGTTCTGCAAAACAGACAATCCCCGATGCTGCGTGTTGTTGAGCATAGTCGACTAAATAACTATTAGTTGAATTGAGGCTATCGTGAATTTCTAACGTAGATAGTAAGCTTTGGTGATTTTTGCTAAGCAGTTGGCTTATGGTTGTTGCGTTTAATAATTCTAAGGCATAATCCAATCGGTAGCCTTTACCACTCACAGCACAGTGTTGTATACCAAATTCAGATAAGCCTTTAAACTGTTTGCAAATAGCTGAACGGCTAACGTTCAGTATTTCTGCCAACTCTGTACCCGAATGAAATTGTCCGTCAGCCAACACCATCAAAATTTTCTTTTGTTTATCGGAAATTAGCACAGGTAAGGTCTCTATAGCAAAGCGGCTAATTATACCTTGTTTTAAGCATATCTTAGTGCCGTAGTACGGTGTTTAAACGAACCTCGTTACGTTTATACTTTCCTATGATTAATGCTCTAACTATCTTGAATAACGGACATCGTTGAATTGATGTCGGCGAAATCGAATTTTCTTGAACTCTAGTGATGAATATGTTTAGGTATAACCTTATTTTTAGTGTTATTTATGCCTTCATCCTATTCGCATGTCTTGTGAATTAGCTATTTTTGCTGTACTTGTTTAAGTATCGATAATTATCGAGGAGTTTATTATGTCTGATCAAACAAACTATATACGCTGGTTTAATGAATTAACCATAGATGACGTGCCGCTAGTGGGTGGAAAAAATGCCTCTTTGGGTGAAATGTACCAAGCTTTAACGCCTCAAGGCATACAGATACCCAATGGTTTTGCAGTGACCGCTGAAGGCTATCGTTATTTGTTGGCAGAATCTCAGGCTTGGCAACCTTTACATCAGATTTTAGATGATCTGCAAGCAGATAATATGGCTGACTTAGCAAGTCGAGCACGTCAAGCCCGAGATCTTATTTATAAAGCAACTTTCCCCGCTGATCTTGAAGCACAAATACTGAATGCTTATGCGCAGTTGCAACAGCAATATGGCGATGACATGAGTGTTGCAGTACGCAGTTCCGCAACTGCTGAAGATTTACCAACGGCCAGTTTTGCTGGACAACAAGATACCTTTCTGAATATACGCGGTGAAACAGCTTTATTGGAAGCTTGTAAGCGCTGCTTTGCCAGTTTATTTACGGATCGTGCTATTCATTACCGTATTGATCAGGGTTTTGATCATTTTAAGCTAGCCTTATCAATAGGTATTATGAAGATGGTACGCTCAGATCTTGATGCCAGTGGTGTGATGTTTTCCTTAGATACCGAGTCAGGCTTTAGTGATGTGGTATTTATTACCGGTGCTTATGGTTTAGGTGAGAATGTTGTACAAGGCGCAGTTGATCCAGATGAGTTTTATGTACACAAACCGACCTTTGAACAAGGCTATCGTGCGGTATTAAAACGCAGTTTAGGCGCCAAAAAAATAAAAATGATATACAGCGATGGCCGTACTCGTGAATCGACTCACAATGTAGTCACGTCGGAACAAGAACGTAATCGTTTTTGTCTTAACGACCAAGATGTTTTAACCCTCGCCGATTATGCTATCAAGATAGAGAAACATTACAGCGCCAAAGCAGGGCAAGCAAAGCCTATGGATATGGAATGGGCTAAAGATGGCCTTGATGGCACGCTTTATATTGTTCAGGCACGACCAGAAACGGTGGTCTCCCAATTAACTGGAATGATACTGGAACAATATACTCTAAAAAGCAAAGCCAGTCCCATCGTCACGGGTCATTCCGTAGGCAGTAAAATCGCTACGGGTAAGGCACGCATTATTGAGAATGTCAGTCAATTAGGTAGTTTTAAAGCCGGTGATGTACTGGTCGCCGATATTACAACACCTGATTGGGAGCCAGTAATGAAAATTGCCTCGGCAATAGTCACTAATCGCGGAGGGCGTACTTGCCATGCCGCTATTATTTCCCGCGAACTGGGTGTGCCTGCCGTTATTGGTTGTGATAATGCTACGACAACGATTAAAAATAATACGCCTGTTACCGTATCTTGTGCAGAAGGCGATAATGGCAAAGTCTATGCTGGTATTCTTGATTTTGAAATAAAAACTACTGATTTATCAGGACTGAAACGTCCGAAGACCAAAATCATGCTTAATCTGGGCAATCCTGAGTTGGCCTTTAAAACTAGCTTTCTGCCTAACGATGGTGTGGGCTTGGCACGTATGGAATTTATTATTACCGAATATATTAAAGCACACCCTATGGCCTTAATACATCCTGAGCGCGTGCAAGATGCCAGCGAACGTGAACAACTTAATGAATTAACACGCAACTACCCAAAGCCTGAAGATTTCTTTATAGAACGACTGTCTGAAGGTGTAGGCACGATTGCCGCAGCTTTTTACCCTAAGCCTGTGGTTGTGCGTATGTCAGACTTTAAAACCAATGAATATGCCACCTTATTGGGTGGTCGTTGCTTTGAATTTGATGAGGCTAACCCTATGATCGGTTTTCGGGGCGCATCGCGTTATACGCATCCTGCTTATGCAGAGGGATTCGCATTGGAATGCGCTGCCATGAAGCGAGTGCGCGATAATATGGGGCTGACTAATGTTATTTTGATGATTCCGTTTTGTCGACGTGTACAAGAAGCCCAAAAAGTACTGGATTACATGGCGAAACTGGGTTTAACACGCGGTGAAAATGGCCTAGAAATTTATGTGATGTGTGAGATTCCCAATAACGTCATTTCGATTGATGCCTTCTCCCAGCATTTTGATGGCTTTTCTATAGGCTCTAATGACCTAACCCAACTGACCTTAGGTGTCGATAGAGATTCAGCGATTGTTGCCGAGGATTTTGATGAGCGTGATCCTGGCGTTAAAGAAATGATACGTTTGGCAGTAGAGGGTTCAAAACGAAATGGCAAACATTGCGGCTTGTGCGGACAAGCACCCTCCGATTATCCAGAGATGGCAGATTTTCTGGTAGAAATAGGCATAGCTTCAATGAGTCTTAATCCTGATACCGTTTTACAAACCACACAACAGGTCTTGCTAACCGAGCAGCGTTTAGGGCGCTGATAAAAAACAGTTACAACAACTGTTTAATAGCAGGATATTCATTAAGCAGTTGTTGTCTGAAAGTTTCAATGGCCACTTCGTCATGTCGTTCCGATCTTAGAATAGGCACCCTAATTTCACTGATGATAGACATGGGGGAGGCGGATAAAAAAATCAGTCTATCTGCCAAGGCAATGGCTTCACGTAAATCATGAGTGACAAATAATACCGTATGTGGCCGTTGTTGCCATAAGCTTAATAGTAACGCTCTGACTTGACGTGCGGTAGGGGCATCTAGTGATACAAATGGTTCGTCCATGAGCAATAAGTCTGGATCAACGGCAAAAGCGCGTGTGATAGAAACTCGACGGCTCATGCCTAAAGACAGCCGTTCTGGATAAATATGTTGTGATGGGGTTAGTTGCATCAGCTCAAGCAAATTATCAATGATAGTAGAGGATAAGGTTTTCTCTACCACTAGCTCTATGTTTTCGCGTACCGTGCGCCATGGCAATAAGCGAGGATTTTGAAAAATATAACCGATTTTAGGTCGAGAGGATTGTTCGCTTAGACTGATGCTGCCTTGGTAATCATGATCTAAATCGGCAATGATATTTAATAAGGTCGTTTTGCCACAGCCAGAAGGACCTACCAGACAAATAAATTCGCCCGATTTAAGGCTTAAGTTAAGATTGGCAATGGCCGTATGAGATGTAGCCTGTCCTATAGCAGGATAGGTCTTATTGATAATGTTGATTTGAATGTCACTCATCGCCGCCACCGCAATGCTTTTCTATCTAAGGGTTTTAAAATGATGAGTTCTATGAATTGAATAACACCGACAAAGGCGATGGTATAAGCCAAAATGCTGGCGACATCAAACATCTGAAAAAACAAATGTAATTGATAACCCATGCCATTACTGCGACCTAATAATTCCACGACCAAAATGATTTTCCAGATAAGTGCTAAACCAGAACGGGTGGCTGCCATAACAAAAGGGTGTAGCTGTGGCCAGATAACATGAATTAAGCTTTTACGCCGACTAAAGCCAAAGCATCGAGCCATGTCTAATAAATCTTGATCGAGCGAGCGTGCGCCTTCACGGATAGTAACGATGACACTGGGTAACTTATTAATGACTACCGCTAAGATGGCCGCCGATTCAATTAAACCAAACCAGACATAGCATAAGATAATAGTGACTAGCGCTGGCACATTTAAAAATATCACCAGCCAATTATCAAAGAAAGCATCCAGTTTCTTATGACGACCTAGAACAATACCGATAGCGCTACCCAATAACATAGCGATAGAAAAACTAACTAGCAGGCGCAGTAAGGTCGCGCCTAAGTGAAAAGGCAGTTGTCCTGAGACACAGGCTTGCCAAAACACTAAAGCCACGGCGGCAGGCGTAGGCAAGGTATGATTGTTTATATAAAGCGCGCTGCCTTGCCACAGAGCTAAAAAAGCCAACAAGGATAAGAGCGCTAAGAGCTGTTGGGTGAGTTTCAAAATAAAGTTGGCTTAAGGCTGAGTCCAGAACGTGCCTGCTTGTAAAGTTTCTGAAGCGCCCGTTAAGCGATTATTAGTTAAAGTGCGCAATAAAGTATAAATATGAGCCGCAGCTTGTTGTTCTTTGTCGCCCCATTGCTCTATTTGCCCTTCACAATAACGTTGACGCAGTATGGCTTGGGTGGGTAAATCGTCTGCCTTAGTTAAGGGTATGATTTTTTGCCAATCGCTATCCGAGGTACATAAACGATTTTTGGCTAGTTTTGTCGCCTTTAAAAAACTGTTAAGTGCTGCTTGATGCGCCACGCCCCAACTTTGTTTAAAGACATAGCCGATGCTAGGTACATTTTCAGTAATACCCAATCCCTTTAAAATACCCTTGCCGTCAATGAGTTGTCGATAACCTTGGGCTTCAAGGCGGGCTGCAAAATGCCAGAAAGTCAACACCGCGTCTACTCGCTCTTGTTTGAGTTGTTCGTTGATTAAAGGCGGTGCGCCAAAGGTTTTTTCGACCGAGGCATTCAAGTCTAGTGATTCTTTTTGTGCCAAGGCTTGTAACAATATCCAGTTTTTATCCAGTTCACCACCTGCTATACCCAAACGTTTACCTTTAAGGTCATTAAGGGTATGGATAGGGCTATTTTCAGCAACCACTAAAGCGCCTGAGGTATTTGAATAAGGATAGAACGTAAAATCAGCCCCCGTGGCACGTAAACTAGAAACCCATATCCAATCAGAAACGATCATATCGACAGCCCCTGATTGCAGGGCAATTTTACTCGCTTCAGCATTAGCCACAGGCAGTAGTTCCAATTGGAAATCAGACGCTTTTAGTTGTGGGTCATTTTGTATGGCCGCTAATTCCCATTCCAAGGTGCCTGCTGCTTGAACACCTATACGTAATAAGGTTTTTTCTTCGGCAAAACTGTTGCTTGAAACGAATAGACAAAGACTCAAAAAAAAAGTATTAAACGTCATGCAGACACACTCAAATAGAAAGATAGTAAAGCCGCCTATTCTATCCGTACTAAGTGATTCGTGCGAGTCTGTTTACTGACATGCCTTTAAATAATTATTCGCCTCTTTTTTTGTAAAAGAGCATAGGGTATCTACATAAGGTTAAATAAAACTCTGTAGGGTGGATAAGCGCTAGCGCATCCACCAAGATATAGCATCGTGAGCAATGATCATCGAGTTTGTCGATTAAGCGATCTTGATAATATTTGGTGGATGCGCTGTCGCTTATCCACCCTACAAAACTGAGTGATTCGTGCGAGTCTGTTTACTAACA
>CAIVYW010000540.1 GCA_903910205.1 uncultured Methylococcaceae bacterium
ATGCGGCATTAAGCGCGATAGGCGATTGTTTGAAAGGAATATTCATCGGTTAGTAATTATTTTAGCGTAGGTGACTATTCTATCATTATTGGCTGGATTATAGGACAGCCTCCTAGGGGTAACAATAGATTGGATCGTTCTTCTGTCGTACAGTCAGGAGATATTTTACCGGTAAGTTCATAACCTTCACCGCTAACGTTATAGCGCTGATTTTTATAAAAAAAGGTACGCACTGTCATTTGATTAACCGTTAAAGTACCTGTTTTGTCAGTACAGATAACGGTTGTACAACCCAAGGTTTCGACGGACGCCAAACGTTTAACGATAGCGCGTTGATGTGCCATGCGATGCATTCCTAAGGCCAGTGTCACGGTTACAACAGCTGGCAAGCCTTCAGGTATAGCCGCTACAGCTAAAGCAATCGTATTAAAGGCGGTCAGCATCAGCGGTTCTTCACGCGCTAAGGCACTTATAAATAGCATAACAATAATAGTCAGCGCACAGACTGCTAAACGTTTACCTAGATTATCTAGTTGAGTTTGTAGTGGCGTAGCACCCTCTTCGGTTTGCGTTAGTAAATTCGCCAGTTTGCCTATCTCTGTGTTCATGCCTGTGGCTATTACTATCATTTCCCCATGTCCATGCGTGACTGAATTGTTCATATAGAGCATGTTGCTACGTTCTGCGAGGACGACTGATGTTTTTTCAAGGCTGATATTTTGTTTCAAAATAGGTGCAGATTCTCCTGTCAGCGACGACTCATCAACTTCTAAGGCTTGTGCGAACAAAATACGGCCATCTGCAGGTATTTTTCTGCCAGCGTCGAGTATGACTATATCTCCAGGTACTAGTTGATCGGCCAATAATTCTACTGTTTGTCCATTGCGACGAACAATGGCTTGCAAAGGAAGCATTTTTTTTAGGGCGGTCAACGATTTTTCAGCTTGAAATTCTTGATAAAATCCCAACAAGGCGTTGATAATGACCACTACTAAAATAACAAGACCATCTTTTAAGTCACCAATAGTGGTGGCTAATAATGCCGCTGCAAGCAATACAAGAATAAGGATGCCCTTGAATTGGGATAGCAATAAATGCAAGGCTGAGCGGGGGGCTATTTCACTAAGCTTATTAGCGCCATATTGCTTTAAGCGTTTTTTTACCTCGTCTGTACTTAAGCCCAAGACAGTGTCTGAGCTCAATTCTTGACTAACGGCTTCTTTCGATAGCGTGTGCCAGATAGGTTGAGAGTGTTCATCTGAAGACGCTTCTTTTTGCTGTAATTCTAACCAAGCTTGCCAAACAGAGAGTAGTACAGCCAAAATCACGGGGCCTAAAAAAAGCCCTATAGCACCGAAAGCTGATAAACCGCCGAGCACGCCGAATAATACGATGGGAAAAGGAACTCGTCCGGCACCGCTAATGACTAAGGGACGCACAACATTGTCGATGGTACTAACTGCTAGAAATCCCCAGAGTAATAAGCTGATGCCAGGCCAAAATTGATTAGAAACCATAAGTAATATACTTAAAGGTAACCATATCAACGTTGCTCCCATAGGAATGAGTGCAAGTAAGGCGGTGATTAAAGCAAATAACAAAGGGGCCTTGATGCCGACGACGGCATAACCAATGCCGGCTAGTAAACCTTGACTAAGTGCGGCAAGAACTAGTCCGTAAACTACGGCGCGTACAGTGACTCCAGCGGTTTTTAGATAAACATGTTGATAAGGTCCCAAAAAACTAATCAAGCCTTGCTGCAATTGACTAATGATAATTAGACCATCGCGAAAACAAAAAAACACTGTAACTAGAATGACCCCCAATTTCATGATGTTGCGACCAATACTGCCAAGCAGTTGCGTAAACTCTCCCAGCCATTGCCCTACCCAGTTAGTGAGTTGACTACTGAATTCTGCTTGGTTATCAATGAATTGATCGATAACGCCTTGTAAATGACGGCCTAGCCAAGGGATTTGGCTTATAGGCTTTGGTAGCTGGTAAGCATTGTTGGTCAAATTAATCGATAGGCTTTGATAAGCAATTTTAGTTTCATTTTGTAATAAGGAAGCTAAGCTATAGAGACTTAGCGTAATCACAATTGTAATTAAGCAGGTCATTACGCTAGCACTCAGAGTATCTTTATTATTAAGTTGATGTCTTAACCATTGGTAAGCAGGCCACATTACATAAGCGATAATAATAGCCCAAGCCAGTGGTATTAAAAACTCATTAAGCACGCTATAACTCAATAATAAAAGACCTGCTAGTAAAATACAGGGGATAAGAGAGCGTATAACGTTAACTAAAAAATCATTCATCATTATGACCTAATTAAGGGTTAATAAGCTGATGGGTAATTAATGGTGAGAGGAGGGCAAATAAAAACCTTTGTACGCATTTTTAGAAAAAAAACGACAATTACCCTTATAATGCAGCTTGTAGCCGCTTTCTTAGAAAATCTTTATAGTGTATCTAATGATACGTTGTAATTTAAACTTGCATTAAACCTAAGAAAATTCGTGTCGTAATAATGGCTACCAACTTAAGACGAGAGAGTGTGAATATATATATCGTTCCCACGCAGAGCGTCACTGCCATTAAATTAATAGAAAATAGTAAAAACTTGGAGTGCAATAGCTTCAGCTATTGCACTTTAAAACAGCTGAAGCTGTTTTACTCCAGGCACAGATTACTTAACTGTGGGCAGTGACGCAGAGCGTGGGAACGATAAAAGGCTTTCACTATCGTTTGGTCCCAACTAAAGTTGGTAGTCGTAATAATAAAGTAACCGCTAGCGATGATAATGAATTTTAAAAAATCCACTCTGCCCCCCTCTTTATGGAAAGGACTCATTGTTCTTTTAATTTGTAGCCAGTTAGGCGCTTGCTCAGATTCCAGCATACAAAAACTCGAAGGTGCAGCTCAAGGTACAACGTATCATATTAGTTATTGGTCGAAAACGTCAATAGATAACGCCACGGTTGCTAATGCCGTTAAAAATGAACTGGATATTATTGATAAAACCCTCTCTAATTATCGGCCTGACTCCGTGATAGAGATCTTTAATAGCACCGAAAATACAGACAGTCAGGACGTGGGGGCTGAAATTGTAAAGTTAGTGCGTATTGCGCAAACCGTTTCTGTAGCCACTCAGGGCTGTTATGATTTAACCATGAAGCCGCTGTTTGATTTATGGGGTTTTCGAGGTGTAGCGCCTGCCATGCCTGATGAGGCAGTGATTCATAAATTACAATCTCGCATTGGCATGGCAAAGTTGAATATCATTGATGATAGCCATTTACGCAAACAGCAAGCAGATTTAAAAGTCGATTTATCGTCTATTGCTCAAGGTTATAGTGTCGGTGAAATTAGCCACGTTTTAGAGCAACTGGGTATTACTGATTATTTAGTAGAAATCGGCGGTGAATTGCAAACTCGTGGTTATAAACCCGACCAACAACCCTGGCGCATCGCCCTAGAAAGACCCTTGCCGGGTGATATGCACATGCAAAAAAGAATCACCATGCCTAAGGATACGCAAATGGCTGTGATGACATCTGGTACTTATAATCATTATTTTGATTTTCAAGGACAGCGCTATAGTCACATCTTAGATGCTCGCAACGGACGACCTATTGCGCATGATTTAGTGTCAGTCACCGTTATTCATGAAGACCCAACCATTGCCGATGCTTGGGATACCGCACTATTGTGTTTAGGGCAAAAAGATGGATTACTAGCGGCTAATGTTGCCCATATCCCTGCTTTATTTATTCAACAGCAGGGCGCTGAACTTATCGAATCTAAAAGTGATGCGCTGAACACTTTAGATAAAATTACTATTGAATAATGGAATCACAAATGACGTTTAAGAATAAAAGCAATAAGCTGCTCTCTGTTTGGGGCGGTTGGGTATTGAATCATCCTTTTTCGGTATTAATAATAGTCGCACTATTAACAGTATTGGCGGGGCAATATGCGGGTAATCATTTGAGTATTGATACCGACACCCAAGATATGGTCGCACCTAATGCACCTTTTCAACAAAATAGACGTCACTTTGAAAAAGCCTTTGCTCAGGACTTACATACCTTATTATTGGTTGTTGAATCTGACACGCCTGAATTAACCAAGGCAGCCACTAAACGCTTGGGTCGCTTATTAAATGCCGATAAGACTAATTTTGATTCGGTTTATATCCCTAGTGAAAATGAATTCTTTCACCAAAATGGCTTGCTGTATTTAGCGCCCACCGAGCTACAAGCGGTTTCCACTAATCTGTCTCAAGCACAACCTTTTATTGGGCGAATCTCCCAAGAACCCAATCTTACGGGCTTTTTCTCTATCTTTGAAGATGCCTTGACTGCCAAAGCCGATAAACAAGACTTACCCATCGATTTAGCGACCTTGATTGATAAGGTTGCCTTGGCTTTGCATAAAAG
>CAIVYW010000541.1 GCA_903910205.1 uncultured Methylococcaceae bacterium
CGCCCCCCCCAATGGCCTCGATAACTTCATGTGTGGGCATTGTTAGTGGCTATAGAAAAACTTACATTTTACATGCTTTTAGTCATGTAGTGAGTTTAATGACATTGAAAATATGCCGCTGAGCCCTCTATATTTTTTAAGCCTTATAGATCGCATCCTACAAAACGTCTTTTATTTTCCAAGCTCTACTAATATATTAATTGATGAGTAGCAACGCTTATGTATTACTACGTCATCATGTTATGATCCTCATTTTTTGCGCACCTATTCATGCCTGACAACTACTCTCTCGATCGTGACTATTCTTTGGACGCTCTAAAAGTCCCACCCAATTCAATACAAGCTGAGCAGTCAGTGTTAGGTGGCTTAATGCTAGATAATCAAACATGGGACTCCATCGCTGACAAAGTCGTTGAAATTGATTTTTACCGACGCAGTCATCAGCTCATTTTTAGAAAAATAGAAGAGCTTGCAGAAAAACAAATCCCTTTTGATATCATCACCTTATCAGACTCCTTAAAAGTTATTGGTGAACTTGAGAATGTGGGAGGTCTCGCTTATTTGATCATGCTGGCTAAAGACACCCCTAGTGCCGCCAATATCACTGCATATGCTGATATTGTTAGAGATCGCTCGGTTTTAAGGCAACTTATCCATATCGGTACGCAAATTTCTGATTCTGCATTTAATACCGAAGGCCGTGATACTGCCGAATTACTAGAAAATGCTGAACGCCAAGTTTTTCAAATTGCTGAACAGCGCCAACGAGGACAAGGAGGCGGCTTCATTCCTATAAAATCTTTGTTGGCCAATGCCGTCGATAAAATCGAAACCCTGTTTGAACAAGAAGGTGCTATTACGGGCGCTGGCACTGGATTTACCGATTTTGATGAATTGACCTCCGGTTTACAACCTGCTGATTTAATTATCGTTGCAGGAAGGCCCTCTATGGGAAAAACCACTATTGCCATGAATATGGCTGAAAACATCGCTCTTAAAGGCAATAAACCAGTAGCAGTGTTTAGTATGGAAATGCCCGGTGACTCATTAGCTATGCGCATGATGTCTTCTTTAGGTCGTATAGATCAACATAAAGTTAGAACGGGGAAATTAGATGAAGATGATTGGCCACGCTTAACCTCAGCTATTAATTTACTGGCTGGCACAAAATTATTTATTGACGATTCACCGGCCTTATCACCTACTGAAGTCCGAGCTAGAGCGAGACGACTTGCTCGTGAACATGGCCAATTAGGTTTGATTGTAGTGGATTATTTACAACTGATGCAATCTCCGTCTAGCGGTGATAATCGTGTACAGCAAATTTCTGATATTTCAAGAGGCTTAAAAGCATTAGCGAAAGAATTGAATGTACCTGTCGTTGCTTTGTCACAGCTAAACCGTAACTTAGAGCAACGTCCTAATAAACGTCCTGTTATGTCAGATTTACGAGACTCAGGGGCAATTGAGCAAGATGCCGATTTAATCGTATTTGTTTATCGTGATGAGGTCTATAACGAAGACAGCACAGACAAAGGTATTGCAGAGATTATTATTGGCAAACAACGTAATGGCCCCTTAGGCACTGTTAGATTGACCTTTTTGGGGCAATACACGCGCTTTGAAAACTTTACAGGTACATCTTATAGCTCCGGAGACTATGAATGACCTCACCTGCTTATGCAGTCATCAACTTAGATGCATTGCGACATAATTTACAAATAGTTCGCAAGTTTGCTCCTAATGCAAAAATAATGCCCGTTATTAAAGCAAATGCGTACGGTCATGGCATGTTTCGTGTTGCATCAGCCTTACAATCGGCTGATGCGTTTGCCGTCGCTAGAGTAGATGAAGGCGTGCGCTTACGTAAGGCAGGTATAACAAACATAATTACAGTTTTGGAAGGCTTTAGCTGTGTCAATGAACTGGAGGCTATATTAGCTTATCAGCTAGATACTGTAGTGCATTCATTTACTCAGTTGAGTATGTTTGAAGCGCGGCCAGAATTGAATGCTTGTTCGATTTGGCTAAAACTTGATACAGGCATGAATCGATTAGGATTTAAAGCAGAGGAATTTATTACCGCTTTCCAGCGACTAAAACACTGCTCTTTGATTAAAGGGCCTATCAATTTAATGACGCATTTAGCCAATGCTGATATTACACAGGATACGACTACACTTAAGCAAATCGCTTTATTTAATGACACGATAACAACGCTGTTCGCTGATCAAACGATTGAGAGTAAAGTCAGTTGTGCTTGCAGCATTGCTAATTCTGCTGGCATTTTAGCTTGGCCAATCTCATTAACAGACTGGGTGCGCCCAGGTATTATGTTATATGGCATATCGCCGTTTCCAGAAAATACTGGCGAGTACTGGCAATTAAAACCAGTAATGGGCTTACATTCACGTCTTATTGCAGTCAAGCCTTTACTTAAAGGCGATAAAGTCGGCTATTCAGGAACATGGACCTGTACAAAGCCAACCCAACTAGGTATTGTTGCTATAGGTTATGGAGATGGCTACCCTCGTCATGCTAAAGCAGGAACACCTGTATTGGTTAACGGCCAGCGCGTACCATTAATTGGTAGGGTATCAATGGATATGATTACTGTCGACTTAGAAAGCCAGCCAATGGCTATGCCGGGTGATTCTGTTACTCTATGGGGTAATGATTTAGCAATCGAAGAAATTGCACAGTGTGCGGACACTATTCCTTATACGTTAGTATGTGGCATTACTCAGCGCGTACGCATTATTGAACATAGCTCTACAATTTAACAAAAGAGAATTAAACGAAGTGATCGCTTAAACGTTTATGAATGCGAGCTTACTGGCTTTTTTATTACCAGCAATGTGGAACTCACCTGTAACAATCTATCAGACTCGCTTCTATACAGCTCTAATAGTTAGATTAGTAAAATGAATTAAAGGAATAAACTAGCTGTTAATTTAAAGCAGGGCCATTAAGAGCAATCTTAGGTCAGACCCAATATTCATCATAGACTTGAACCTAAATGTAATAATCAGGCACACCTATATTTTGTAAAATTTTGCATATAATAGCCCCATCTAAGCAGTACTCGATAGGGCTATTATTGAGCTTAATTAAATTAAGCTTTTCAGTGCTTCGAAATCTTTTTTAGCATCTCTTAATTCTTGTTCCGCTTCTTGCAAAGCTGATTCCTTTGCATGTGTCATAGCAGATTTTAATTTTTTATTTGCTTTGGCGCGTGCATTATCAACCTTATCATTAGCATTAATTTCCTTACTAAAATCAATTGCTGGCTTGATAAGTGCAGCGGCTTCTTCGTTAGTCGCACCTTTGCTAATTGCTTCAATTGCTGTTTGAATTCTAGTAGAAACGATATCAATAGCTTCAGCAGGCTTATAAGTTGCTCTGCCTGCATCAGTTTCAGCTGAAGCAGATGTAGAAATTAACGCCATAGTTGAAGCCATTAATATAGACAGCATGGTTTTTTTCAAGGTATTCATATTTAACTCACCCTTAACTTGTTGTTATGTATAATTATACTAAATAATACAAATATTATTTATCGAATTAATTCTACCATACATTGTAAGTA
>CAIVYW010000542.1 GCA_903910205.1 uncultured Methylococcaceae bacterium
AATGACAACTTTATTCTAAAGGGAAATCCGATGAAAAAAAAATTGCTGGCTCTTTCATTTGCCATGGCATTTACCGGTACTTCGAGTATTTTACATGCAGAAGACGCTATTGATGCAGGAAAAGAAAAAGCAGCCTCTTGTATTAGTTGTCATGGAGAGCATGGAAATAGTTTAGTTGCAACATTTCCAAAGCTTGCCGGGCAACATTCTTCATACCTCATTAAGCAGTTAGAGGCCTTTAAAAATGGTACTCGTAAAAGCCCAATGATGTCGGCCTTAGCCATGGGGTTATCTGATAAAGATATTAAAAATATAGCCCTTTACTATGAGTCACAGAAAATTTCAGTCAATGAATTGCCTATTTTAGATGAAGACGATGACGATAGTGACCCAAAAGAGGTGACGACAACAACGGCGCCTAATTCTGTACAGGCCATTATTGCTCAAGGCTCTGATTTATACCGAAATGGTGACTTGCCTAGAGAGGTTTCGGCCTGTATTGCTTGCCATGGACCTTTCGGTGAAGGTAATAAACCTGCTGCATTTCCTTCATTAAAATCGCAACATGCTGATTATTTAATTAAAACACTAACCGATTTTAAAACAAATGCACGTACTAATAATCCAGACAATATGATGCATATGATCGCTAAAAAAATGACCACTGAAGAAATTAAAGCAGTGGCTTATCGCATTTCAATGATGAAATAAATATTGTCTGTTTTAGCATCGCTCTTAATCTAATTAAGAGTGATGTTTTTTGACCTATCTGTCTCGACTTTATCTATCTTCATTAGGAACTTAATTTATGTTAAAAAAAATCATAAAAATCAGTTTGTTAATCTTAATTTTCTTTGCTTCTTTTTTAGTAAAAGCAGAATCTGTAGGCTATGAAACGTTATCACCGGCTCAACCTACACAAAATCCAGAAAAAATTGAAATCATAGAATTTTTTTGGTACGGATGCCCACATTGTTACAGTTTTGAGCCTTTGCTTGAAAAATGGAAAAAAAATCTACCTGCCAATGTAGAGTTTGTACGCTTACCTGCTGCCTTTAATGAATTATGGAGTAAACACGCTAAAGCCTATTACACCGCAGAGGTATTGGGCATTGTTGAAAAAATCCATGCTGATTTTTTTGAGGCCATACAAAGTGGTAAAGAAAAATTAGATACCGAAGCTTCGTTAGCTGCTTTTTTTGTGGTTCATGGCGTGACTGAAAGCCAATTTAAAGAGGCTTATAATTCTTTTGCTGTCGACTCTAAAATGCGTCAAGCGCCGCTTATGGCTTCTCGATATGGCATAACTGGTGTGCCCGCTATCATTGTTAATGGAAAATACAAAACTAATGGCACTTTGGCAGGCTCTCATGAAAAAATGATTGAAGTTATGGATAAACTCATTAAAGAAGAGAGTGCTAAAAAATAAGGCTATAGGCTATTAAATTGAATTAATTGAAAAATTCAATCGATGGTGTTGAAGTAGTTGCCGAAACAAGCCGGGGTCTTTTTGCAAGATGAGATTGCCGGGGCGAGGATAGAGCTGATGTTCTAAGCGTGAAAGCCAGAAACGTAACGCTGATGCTCTTAATAAAACCGGCCAATGCTGCTTCTCGCAAGCCAATAAGGGTCTTAGGCTTTGATAAGCTGAAAGTAATGCGTTAATTTTTTCTGGATTAAGTTGACCCTTTTCATGGCACCAGTCATTGACGGTGATTGCAACATCAAATAGTAAAATACCGGTAAAAGCACTATAAAAATCCAGTATGCCGCTAACTTTATTATCAAGAAACAAAACATTATCTCTAAATAAATCTCCGTGTATAACACCTAGTGGTAAGTCATTCATAGTATGAGCGGCTTGGAAAAGCAGCTCATCTTGAATCAATTCTCGATCTGACGGTGATAGCTGGGAGTCTATTTTTTCAGCCAAAGCGATACATCCTTTTAAGTCGAAGCCATTACTAATAGGGAAGTCATAGTTTTGTGTACAACGATGCACTTTCGCTAATTGTTGGCCTATTTCTTGGCAATTCTCAATAGAAGGTGTCAATATTGCTGTGCCTGACAGGCGTTTAAATAATACGGCCGGTTTATTATTCAGTTGGTGCAATAACGTAGCCGATCGATCTGATTGAGGTTCTGGGCAGGAAATGTTGTTTTTAGCTAAATGTGACAGTAATTGAGTAAAGTACGGTAGTTCGCTGATTGACAGTGTCTCAAATAAAGTTAACACAAAGCGGCCGCAAGTCGTATCTACGAAGTAATTAGTATTATCGATACCATCTTCTATACCCTCAAAACTTATCAGGTCACCAAGAGCGTAAAAAGTGAAAAACTGCTCAAGTTGTGACGCATTGACTTGTGTATAAACAGCCACGAGTTATATTTTTACCATTCCCATAGTTTCCACATATTGATGTTGCTGCCCCTATCTAAATCATTAGAGCGCACATCCATTTTGCCATCACCATCATTATCAAGAAAATAATAAGGGGGACCAATATCTGGTTTCACTTTAATCATATAGAGTTTACCGGATCTACGATATTCCTCTACGGTATTAGTACCTTTACGAACGATGGTAATATCCGGCTCCATGGTTTCGCCACTGTGTACGGGCAAAGGTAATTCGGGTAAATCAGTCACCGCCTCAGTCTCGGGTGGTTGCTCATTAGCATAGACTGGAAAAATAAGAAAACTCATTAAAATAAAACGACGCATGGGAAGTGACTCATCCAAAGTAAAAACGCTTGTATCTTATTACAGTTTTCAACGAGATGCTTAACTAATAAAAAAGTGGTTATGGCTATTACTCGTCATCAGGTTCAATAGTAAGGTAACTCGCAAAAAATAAAATACCCCCAATAGGATGTGCTGAACGCTAGTGAAGCGCATCGCTCTATTACAAATGATGCGCTTCACTGCCGTTCAGCACATCCTATAAAATTGGGTGGGTTATTATTGCGTCTTACCTAAGCAACATTACAAAATAAACCCTAAATTTACTTTGCCTATGATTTGAAAATATAACTTATTATGTTATTTCCATTCCTAAGTGACGGCAATCGTATACAATAATTCATGCAAAAAAATACAACTCTCAGTGCCAATCTTTTTAGCGACTTATCGGCTAATGATAGCGAGCAAATTAAGGCCGCCTTAGCCATAGTCGCTCGTATTCCTGACGACCCCCATTACAATCGCCCTAAAGGGGTTGATGTGGCGGTGGTATTAAAAGATTACCATGTTGATATAAATACCCTACTGGCCGCACTATTAAGTGATCCTCGTCTTGCAGAACTGTGCTCAGAGACTGAGATCAAAGCCCAGTTCGGTGAGGTTGTCGCGACTCTAGTCAAAGATGTCAATTGGTTAAATAAATTAACGGTCTATAGCCCAGATATGGCTAATAAGCCTAATCAGACGGAAACCTTGAGAAGGATGCTATTGTCCATGACTCAAGATGTTCGAGCAGTATTGATTAAATTAGCTTATCGAATTTATAGACTGCGACATTTACCTCAAGAATCTTATGAAATCCGCCATTTTATCTCCCGTGAAACCTTAGATATTTATGCCCCTATTGCCAATCGCTTAGGCATACATCAATTTAAGTGGGAATTAGAAGATATGGCTTTTCGGTATTTAGAGCCGCAAGCCTATAAACAAATCGCTAAATCACTTGCCAATAAACGCATACAGCGAGAAAACTGTGTTAATAGTTTTATTGAGTTATTACAAAAACATCTCGCCGAAGAAAACATAAACATCCTTTGTTACGGTAGACCCAAGCATATTTACAGCATTTGGAAAAAAATGCAGCGTAAACAACTGACCATAGATGAATTGTATGACTTACTGGCCGTGCGGGTGATAGTTGATAATTTAACGCAGTGCTATACGGTATTGGGTATCGTTCATAGCTTATGGCAATACATTCCTAAAGAATTCGATGACTATATCGCTAATCCTAAAGAAAACGGTTATCAGTCTTTACATACCGTTATTTTAGATCCGCAAGGCAATCGTATAGAAGTACAGATACGTACTCAAGATATGCACGATTATGCTGAATTAGGCGTTGCCGCTCATTGGGCTTATAAAGAAGGCGGCAAACAATCGGCTGCTATGGAAAAAAGCGTAGCAACCTTACGTAAACTCCTAGAAGAAAAACAAACCGATGAAGTTTTAAGCGATGATTTTCGTAGCGAGTTATTTAGTGATAGAGTTTATAGTTTAACGCCAGCCGGTAAATTAATTGATTTAGTAAAAGGATCAACCCCCTTAGATTTTGCCTATGCCGTGCATACCGAAATCGGCCATCGTTGCCGTGGTGCAAAAATTAACGGTAAGATCGTACCTCTCACTTATCAACTAAAATCAGGGGAGCAAGTAGAAATCCTTACTGCCAAAGAAAGTGCGCCTAATCATAATTGGATTAATCCAAGCTTAGGTTATTTAAAAACCTCACGCGCGATTAGTAAAGTAAAAAGCTGGTTTAAAAATCAACAGGAAATAGAAAATATCGTTCGAGGCAGAGCTATTCTGGAGAAGGAAAGTCAGCGTCTAGGTTTAAAAGCCTTAAATATGGTCGATATGCTCAGTCATTTTAAACAGCCGGATACAGACTCTTTACTTGAAGCCATAGGCCGCAGCGATATTAATAGCCGGCAACTAGCAGGGTTTTTAAAAGTCCCCGAGCTTGAAGAACTGCCCTTTAACATGCGAGCGAAAAAGACGTTTGCAAAGTCGGCCGTCTCAGTGGCAGGTATCGATAATGTACAAACCTCTTTTGCTCATTGCTGTACACCTGTGTCTGGCGAGGACATTATTGGTTATATTTCCCATCACAAAGGCATTACCGTACATCGTAGCGATTGCAAAAACATCAAAGAACTGAGTTTAGAGAAACAAGCTCAGCTTATTTCTGTCTCGTGGGGCGATAAAAAAACCAGCCATGCGGTTCCTATTGTTATTCATGCCTTTAATGCCCAAAACTTATTACATAATGTCTCGCAAATGCTCACTCAGGCCAAGATTCATATTTTTAACGCTGCATTAGAAACTCAAGCTGATTTGTCAGCCACTTTAAATTTAACCCTGCAAATAGAAAATACCAGTCAATTAGCTCAGGTTCTGAGTAAGATAAGCTGCCTACCTAATATCATCGATGTTAAGCGTAAAACTTAACAAACAATACCTTTCACCTTTAACTTTAAGCTTACGCCATGTCACAACAAACACAAAAACGTCTCATTCTAGTTGATGGTTCTTCTTTCTTATTTCGTGCTTATCATGGCGTACCACCGCTTACTAATGCGCAAGGTGAACCGACGAATGCTATTTATGGTGTAACTAACATGTTGCGTAAACTAATCGCTGATTATCAAAGCGATTACGTGACGGTCGTTTTTGATGCGCCCGGCAAAACCTTTCGTAATGACCTTTACGAGGACTACAAAGCACATAGACCCGCTATGCCCGATGATTTGCGTGTACAAATCGAGCCTTTACATCATTTGATTCGAGCCATGGGTTTACCCTTAATTATGGAAGCTGACGTGGAAGCGGATGACGTATTAGGCGCGTTGGCACAACATGCCGCTTTACAAGGCTTTAATGTTGTTATTTCTACTGGAGATAAGGACATGGTTCAGCTAGTTACCGAGCAGATCACTTTAGAAAACACCATGACCAATACCCGCATGGATATTCAAGGTGTGATTGATAAGTTTGGGGTTAAGCCAGAGCAGATTATTGATTATTTGGCCTTAATGGGTGATACCAGCGACAATATTCCTGGCATACCTAAAGTCGGCCCTAAAACGGCAGCGAAATGGCTACAACACTATGAAACCTTAGAAAACCTAGTCGCCAATGCGGGTGAAATTAGCGGAAAAATTGGCGAAAACTTACGCGCACATTTAGACATGCTGCCCTTATCTAAGCAATTAACGACCATCAAATGTGATCTTAATCTACCTTATACGATGGATGATTTAAAACGCCAGCCTACTGACTTGTCAGAACTAAAAAATCTAGTTTCAGCGTTAGGTTTTTCATCGTGGCTTAAGGCACTCGATAATCAAGTAGCAACCGTGATTATTGAAGAGCCGCCCATCGTCGTTGCTATAGAGTGTAATTATGAAACCATACTTACTGATCAGCATTTTAAACAATGGCTGACTCGCTTAGAGCAGGCTGATTTAGTTGCTTTCGATACTGAAACCACCAGCTTAGATTATAGTGTCGCTCAAATCGTAGGCATCTCCTTTGCCGTGAGCCCTGGCAGTGCCGCTTATGTACCCTTGGCTCATGATTATCTAGGCGCACCTCTGCAACTCAATCGCAATGAGGTCTTAGAACAACTACGACCATTATTAGAAAATCCACTCAAAGCGAAACTAGGCCAGAATCTCAAATATGACAGCCATGTCTTAAGCAATCATGGCATAAACTTGCGTGGCATTGCGCACGATACCATGCTGGAATCGTATACAGTGAACAGCACCGCCACTAAACATAATATGGATGATCTCGCCAAGACTTATCTAGGCGTTACTACCATTCATTATGAAGATGTAGCCGGTAAAGGTGTCAAACAAATTCCTTTTCAGCAAGTCCCTATAGAACAGGCTGCGCCTTATGCGGCTGAAGATGCCGATATTACCCTGCGCTTACATCAGGTCTTAATGGCTAAGTTGCAACAAACGCCTAGTCTATTAGCCTTGTACACTGACCTTGAAATTCCTCTGATCAGCGTACTCAAGCGTATAGAAAGTCAGGGTGTACTCATTGATAGTGATATGCTCGCGCAGCAAAGTTTTGAACTTACTAATCATATTAACGCTCTTGAACAACAAGCCCATGATTTAGCCGGTAGGGTTTTTAACTTAGGTTCACCTAAACAAATTCAAGAAATTCTATACGACGAACAAAAACTGCCTATATTAAAAAAAACCCCTAAAGGCCAGCCTTCTACCGAAGAATCAGTATTACAAGAATTGGCTGTTAATTATCCTTTGCCTAAACTGATTTTAGATCATCGTAGTTTAAGCAAGCTTAAATCAACCTATACCGACAAGCTGCCACAACAAGTGGATCGTCAAACGGGCCGTGTACATACTTCTTACCATCAAGCCGTTGCTGCTACCGGTAGACTGTCATCGTCTAATCCCAACTTGCAAAATATTCCTATTCGTAGTGTAGAGGGTCGAAAAATAAGACAAGCCTTCATTGCGCCATCAGGTTATAAAATAGTCGCTGCCGATTATTCACAAATTGAATTACGCATCATGGCGCACTTGTCAGCGGATGAAGGTTTACTTAAGGCTTTTAGTGCAGGTCTTGATGTGCATACCGCAACAGCAGCAGAAGTCTTTGGCGTAGCCTTAGATCAAGTGACTACTGATTTACGTCGCTCAGCAAAAGCCATTAATTTTGGACTGATTTACGGCATGTCAGCTTTTGGTTTAGCCGAGCAACTGGGCTTATCACGCAGTCAAGCGCAATCTTATATCGATTTATACTTTACTCGCTATCCGGGCGTAAAAAATTATATGGAGAGCATTAAACAGCTAGCACATGAACAAGGTTATGTAGAAACGCTGTTTGGTCGTCGCTTATATTTACCAGAAATAGCTTCACGTAATGCAGCTCGTAGACAATATGCCGAACGTACTGCTATCAATGCGCCTATGCAAGGCACAGCCGCAGACATTATTAAACGCGCCATGCTTAGTACTGATCAGTGGTTATTCTCAGAAAAACCCGATGCTAAAATGATTATGCAAGTGCATGATGAATTGGTTTTTGAAATTGCAGAGGATCAACTAGAACACTGTACCGCGAAAATCAGAACCCTGATGTGTTCAGCCGCAGATTTAAAAGTACCCTTGATCGTTGATATCGGTAGAGGTTTAAATTGGGATGAGGCGCATTGATATCAAACACGCGTCTAAAGCCGGCCTCACAAAAGAAGCCATGTAGTCGTGTGAAGTTCTGAGCTTCAGCTATTGCACTGTAAAACAGCTAAAGCAGTTTTACTCCAGGCACACAGAATACTTGTGTATAACAATGAGAGTTATGTAGGGTAGATAAGCAGTGTGCATCCATCGTTGATGCAGGATGTGCTGTGCTTATCCGGCCTGCTTTAGCTGAGTGATAATTGCGTTAATAGCGCACTCTTGCTTGATAATACTTTCACATAACTGAAATTGATTAACAGCTCTATGCAAGTTTTGCTTAGGTTCGGTGACTTTAAAATAGCGATTAGCTTCAAGATAATCCGTATAAAAGCGCAGCCCTAGCTCAAAGGGAATTAAGCGGATGCTGGCATATAAATAATCGTAATCTGCCTCTGAAAAAAACACATGAGCTTCAGATAAATAACTCGTTAATAAGGCCGTCGCTATCGCTAGATCAAAGTCATTAGTCTCTAAATTATGGCAACAAGAGCGCAGACAATCACCTATATCATAATGCACTAAACCGGGTTTAACGGTATCCAGATCAATCAGACTGATAATTTTCTGCGTGTCTTTAGCAAACAAAAAATTATTGAGTTTAGGATCACCATGAATAACTCTTAAGGACAAACAACCTTGCTGTTTTGCAGCTTCCAGATCATTGATGATATGTTGATGGCTAGCAATAAACGCTGTGCAATATTGGCTTTCAGGACTGCTAACGGTAGTCGCTGCCTTTAAGACTTGCTGATAATGGCTTAAATAATCGGGAGCGATATGAAAACCGGGCAAGGTATCAACTAAGTGGTTAGGCTCAAGATCACTGACTAAGCGGTGAAAATGCCCCAAGGCAAAACCGGTTTGCTGAACTTGATGAATGTCACTAATGGTTTCTAAGCTTTCAGTATTGGCAATATACTCTAAAGCCCGCCAATAATGGCCTTGTTCATCCTGATAAAGCTCATCGTTACTTTGTGTTTTTAAAATAGCGGGAATTATAAGCTTAACGGCATCTTTAGGTTTTTGTGCGACATGAAGATTAAGCTGACTTAGATTAGCCATAATCTGCGCTGGCTGTGGAAAAACGTAGTGATTAATGCGTTGCAGCACAAAAGGCTTAGAGCAGGTTTGTACTAGAAAGCTGTCATTAATAAGGCCATTGCCTAAGACAGACAGGTCAAGCGCTGTCTTATTAAACTGCCGAGCAATTGCTAACTGTGATTCCATCAAAGAACCTAGCTTCTTGCCTTAATTAAAGCGCTTAGAGTACGCACTGCTAGGCCACGATGGCTTAAGGAATTCTTGACAGTAGCGGGTAGTTCCGCAGAGGTGCACTGCTCACTGGGCACCCAAAACACAGGATCATAACCAAAGCCCTGACTGCCGATAGTTTGAGTGGTAATCAATCCTTCCCAAACACCTTGTGCAATGAGTGGAGTAGGATCATTAGCATGTTCCATAAAAACCATGACACAGATAAATCGTGCTGTGCGCTGACTCTCTGGCACACCCTCAAGTTCTTGTAACAAGAGTTGCACATTATCTTGATCACTGGCACCAACACCCGCATAGCGAGCAGAAATAACACCAGGCGCACCGTTTAAGGCATCAACGACGAGCCCCGAATCATCCGCTATCGAAGGTAGCTTACAATGAAAAGCGGCATGTCTGGCTTTAATGATGGCATTTTCTACAAAAGTAGAACCTGTTTCTTCTGCTTCGGTGATATTAAAAGCAGATTGAGCAATAATTGGATGACCTTCCAATATGGCTTGGATTTCTTTAATTTTGCCTAAATTACCGCTGGCTAAAACAATCTGTTGTGAGGTCGAAAAGGTCATATAGAAAAGAACTCAGGTTAAAGACAATGTTTGTAGAGGCCGTTATCTGCCTCTACTTCATTAACTAACAATCAAGAATGACTCGCTAAAGCGTCTTGTTGTTTTTGTAGTAATTGCTTAATACCTAAGCCGGCTAATTCAAGCATCGCATCTAATTCTTCTTTTCTAAAGGCATGGCCTTCAGCGGTGCCTTGAACTTCAATAAAAGCACCGGCATCATTCATGACTACATTCATGTCTGTTTCTGCGTTACTGTCTTCGGCATAATCCAAATCTAGTACAGGAATACCATTATAAATACCCACCGATACTGAGGCCACTTGTCCATGCAAAGGATTCGTTTTAATTTGCTTACGCTTAAGCATTTTATCTATGGCCAAGGTCAGGGCTACAAAGCCGCCAGTAATGGCCGCTGTACGTGTACCACCATCAGCTTGCAGCACATCACAATCGATAGTAATGGAATGTTCACCTAGTGCTTTTAAATCAACCGCAGCCCTTAGGGATCTTCCGATTAAACGCTGAATTTCTAAGGTACGTCCACCTTGTTTGCCATGAGAGGCTTCACGGTTCATACGGCTATGGGTTGAGCGCGGCAACATGCCATATTCTGCAGTCACCCAGCCTTCGCCTTTACCTTTAAGAAATCTAGGAACGCTTTTGTCAACACTGGCCGTACAGAGTACGCGAGTATCGCCAAATTCGACCAATACAGAGCCTTCTGCGTGCTTAGTAAATCCGCAGGTAAATTTTATCTCTCTGAGTTGATCAGGAGCTCGTCCGCTAGGTCTCATACTATTGTCCCACTAAAATGAAAACCGCACAGTATACCTGAAATAGCCCACTTTAGGTTTCATAAATCAGTCAAAAGATGCAAGACTCGCCTTACAAGGTTAGAATGACGGCTTTTATACAAATACTTTCGCAGACTTTGGTGAATAATGATTAGAAGCATGACTGCTTATGCCGGCAATGAAGTCAGCATTGGCGATATAACCCTAAACTGCGAGTTACGTTCGGTTAATCACCGCTACTGTGATATTACCCTGAAACTTCCTGATCATCTGCGTTTTATAGAAACCGATCTACGCAGCCTACTGGCGACTAAGATTAATCGCGGTAAAGTTGAATGCGCCATCAGTTATAAAAAACAGGCACAAAACGGACAATCGTTTAACGTTAATATGGAAGCCGTTGCGGCCTTACTAGCAGCGACCGATCAAATTGAACAACAAATGCAGGCGTCGCTGTCATTTTCTGCCTTGGACATACTGGCTTTTCCCAATATTACCCAAGAACCTAGCATCGATAAATTAATATTGAATGAAGAAGTTACCCAACTGGTTAAAACAACCCTACAGAAATTTTTAGACGTTAGAGAACGAGAAGGCGCTCAACTTAAAGTATTGATAGCCGAACGTTGCATAAAAATTCAAAGCTTCTCCTTATTAGCCGCTAAGCGTATGCCTGACGTTTTATTGTTGATACGCACTAAACTAAAAGACAAAATTGACGAACTGCAAGTACAACCCGATTTTGATCGCTTAGAACAAGAGTTAGTTTTTGTAGCGCAAAAATTAGACATCACCGAAGAACTGGATCGCCTAGATACCCATATCATCGAAGTATTACGTGTGCTTCAAGAAAAAGAACCCGTAGGCAGGCGTTTAGATTTCTTGATGCAAGAACTTAACCGCGAAGCCAATACCTTAAGCTCTAAATCTACCGATAAAGAAATGACCGCCATTGCCATTGAGCTTAAAGTGTTAATAGAACAGATGCGTGAGCAAATTCAGAATATTGAGTGATGTTTTAGGCTGTCTCGATTCTAACTGAGCGCATGACTGGAAAACAAGGTTGGGGGTGAAGCAACGCGAACCCCAACAAGTCAGTGGTTGCGTTGGGGTTCGTTATCACTTACCCCAATCTACGTGCTACACATCTAAAACTCTTGAAAGGAGTAAAAAAATGCATCAATACTCACCTTTTTTTAAAACCCTCCACAATGAAGTAACCCCTGCCGGCTACATTGGTCGGGGCACACATTATACTATTTTACGTTGCGTAATATGGCATGACCATATGCTAATACCTCTTAAAAAAGGCAAATATCTAGCAATACCTTCGCCAAAAGTTAGGCCGCCCTGGCGTGAATTCTGCCGATTTCTGCGGCCTCGAAAATTCGGTTGTCGATTAAAAACTCTTCGGCATTTATGCCAAGTGAGTTAATAATCCGGCGCGTATATTTTCTGGC
>CAIVYW010000543.1 GCA_903910205.1 uncultured Methylococcaceae bacterium
ACTTCAGGGTTTACGGTGATAGTTGATAAATCGAAATTAATAACCTCATCCATGAATATTGAAGAGGCCACTAGCTTTATAGTCAGCGTCGGTGTTGATTATACTAAAGTATCAGAAGCGGTTAATTTACCTTAAACCAGCGTAGGTTGGGTTAGTGATAGCGTAAGCCAGCAACACTTACAAAAATACTAAACTTGTCGGGTTACCTTACACTAACTCGACATGACTACATTAAATCCTTACCACATCAAATCATCAGGGATTTCAAAGGCTGCATACGGATCATCCTTATTGTCGACAGTCTCAGTACTCTGCTCATTATGAATAATCACACTAGCTGCAGCTCGCAGACTAATCTTTTTGGCAATCTCAGCAGCGACCACTTCGTAGTTTTTACCCAGTTTGACTATCGCTAATCGACCTTTAATCAATGCATCACGCATAGCCTCAGAAACATACAAGGTTTTTACTTTATTTTCATCGGTAAAATGATAAGCCAAGCCGTCGGCCTCTCTAGGCTGTTTGTTGAGCTCAATTAATTGCTTAATCTGTGCTTGCAGATGTTTTTGTTCTTCTTGCTGCTTAATCTGTAGATTTAATGCTCGGTCTTTTTCAACCTTCTCAGCCAAGGTTTTTTGCACTAACTCTTTAGCTTCATCGACGACGGCTATATTATTGTTGCGCAGTAGCTGCTCTTGTTTATATTTATCAGATTTAATGTTTTTAGCTTTAGCAGAACTCACTAAACCCGACTTCAACAATTGTTCCTGCAACGATAATTTTTGTTTACTCATGACCTGACTCTTTTCTTTAATAGCTACAATATTGATGTTTTTTTTAAGCGACTACTTATTCTATCGTAAAGTGATGATTAAGCCCCCTACTCTGATCAACGCTTTTGGTACTGCTGTTCCAAAGCCCATTGCACATGCTCTTGGACTAGTTCAGAGGGATGACTTAGTTTATCAGTTAAGGCCTCAATAATAGTGTCTGATTTAGGCGCATTACCTAAGGCAACAGCAATATTTCTTAACCAGCGCTCATGACCAATACGACGTATAGCCGAGCCTTCGGTCTTGACCAGAAACAGCGCTTCACTCCAAGCAAAAACGGCCAATAATTGTTGGCTATTTAATTGCTGCCTAGGATTAAAATCCTGCTCTGCCGTTATTTTTGCAAAACGATTCCACGGACAGATAATCTGACAATCATCACAACCATAAATACGATTACCGATCAACGCTCTTAAATCAACAGGAATAGATCCCTGCAATTCAATGGTTAAATAAGACACGCAACGCCGTGCATCAACTTGATAAGGCGCGATTATCGCCTGAGTAGGACAAATACTTAGGCATGCCGTACATCCGCCACAATGCGCCGTAGTTTGTTCATCAACAGGCAATGGTAAATCGGTAAACAACTCACCCAAAAAAAACCATGAGCCGGCTTTACGGTTTATTAAATTAGAATGCTTACCTATCCAACCCAAACCGGCTTTTTCGGCCAAGGCTTTTTCCAATACCGGAGCGCTATCTACAAAAGCCCGCATCCTTAAGGGATCAGCGTCTACTTTACATTCTGCATGTATTTTATCGGCGAGTTTTTGTAAGCGGTTGCGCATCATTTTATGATAATCGCGACCTAAGGCGTAACGTGAAATATAAGCCGAGGTTGGATCATCTAAGCCCTGCTGCATGGCAAGTGCTGTATCAGATAGATAATCCATGCGTACGGATATGACTCTTAGCGTGCCTTCATGCAATAACTCAGGATGACTGCGCTTAAGACCATGACGCTGCATATAATCCATGTTGCCATGAAAGCCTTGCGCCAGCCAGTTTTGCAAATGACTTTCTGCAACCGATAAGTCGGTATTGGTAATACCGACTTGTTGAAAGCCCAGTTCCACGCCCCACTGTTTGATCTGTAGGGCTAACTGGGCCAGCTCTTGACTAGTCAGGCTGTAGCTTAAATTAAGATCTTGTTCTTGGTTTAGCATTGCCAGCCGGCTTACGCGCCTGACTGTTATTTCTGGGTGGACGTGGCGCGCGAGGTGGTTCAGGCGGCATAGGCGGGGCTACAGCAGATTGCTCAAAACCCTCAACCTGTTCACGTTTAATGGCTTTACCTATCAATTTCTCAACCTGACGTAAAGCGCCTATTTCATCATGAGACACTAAGGAGATGGCTTGCCCTTCTTCCCCTGCTCTACCGGTACGACCAATTCTATGCACATAATCAGCCGGTGCTTTAGGCAATTCGTAGTTGATAACATGCGGCAATAAAGCAATATCAATACCCCGTGCAGCGACATCGGTGGCGACTAACACTCTGATTTCACCGGCTTTAAAGCCCGCCAAAGCACTGGTTCTTGCACCTTGGCTTTTATTGCCATGAATAGCTGCCGCTTTAATATTAATCTTATTGAGCTTATCCGTTAGCCGGTTAGCACCATGTTTAGTACTCGTAAAGACTAGTACTTGCTGCCAATCATTAGACTTTATTAAATGGCACAATAATTCCGCTTTGCTGGCTTTGTTACAAAGATAAGCCAGTTGCTCAACTGTTTCTGCTGCGGTATTACGTGCAGCCACTTCTATTTTAATAGGATTAACCAATAGACCTGTGGTGAGCTTACGAATGTCTTCTGAGAAGGTTGCAGAAAACAATAGGTTTTGACGTTTCTTAGGCAGCAAGGCAATAATTTTACGGATATCACGTATAAAGCCCATATCCAACATACGATCGGCTTCATCTAAGACCAGCGTTTCTACTTTATCTAATTTAAGCGCATTTTGACCGACTAAATCCAACAATCGACCTGGTGTGGCCACCAACACATCCACGCCACCACGTAAACGCATCATTTGTGGATTAATCTTAACGCCACCAAAGACGATTTCTGTTTTTAAACGGGGATGTAAATGCGCACCATACTTAGTGACGGATTCACCGACTTGAGCGGCCAATTCGCGTGTCGGTGTTAAGATCAGCACTCGAACAGGACGATTCGCACTATAATTATGTTGCGATAAGCGATGTAAAATAGGCAGGGCAAAACCTGCGGTTTTTCCGGTACCGGTTTGTGCGGCTGCCAATAAATCATGGCCATTTAAAACAGCAGGTATTGCTTGTAATTGGATAGGGGAAGGCTTGGTATAACCGGCATCAGCAATGGCACGTAATAGTGGATCTGATAAACCGAGTTTGGTAAATGGCATGTATTGGGTCTCTGTGAAGGCTGTTAGATTGGGGTAAAAAAGTCAGTAACGGTTGATGATGAAGAAGAACTAGACTAACCGTTATTGATAAAGACAGTGTTTGGGACATCCGCGATAACACTGTTTATGAATCGCGAGACTGAGGGTCTATACAACTAGCTTTGTAGGGGCTTATATCGAAAGTTTATGTATTTAAATTTAAAACAACTCTCCAAATACGTCTAAATCCTCAGTATTGTTTATAATATAACACAAAAAACACTTAGACTTGTCATGGTGGTTATTGAACGCTGTCATTAAGTCTCTATAATTAAATGAACGGCACTGGTTTTAAGGTAAGACGTAATAATAATCCCCCACGTTTATAGGATGTGCTGAACGATAGTGAAGCGCATCCTATAGGGGTATTTTATTTTTTGCGAGTTACCTAAGCAGAGCAACCATTGAAATAAAATTCGTTAGGTCGGAGACATATCCAAGGCGTATCCAGAATTGATGGCGACTGCACCTTGCTTATCCGGCCTACCGTACTGGCACAGTAATGACACACAAACTAGATAACGAAATATCAGATTACCTGACTATTGATATCACCCATCAACAATTGACAGTTTTTAAGGTAGGCATAGCGGTACGCAGCTATCTTGTATCCACTGCCAAAAATGGTGCTGGTGAATTAAAAGGCAGCGAATGTACGCCGCGTGGTTGGCATACTATCAGAGCAAAAATTGGTGAAAACCAAGCATTGCAGAGCGTTTTTATAGGTAGGCGGCCTACTGGTGAAATCTATAGCCCTGAACTGGCCAAGCGGCATCCGCAACGTGATTGGATCTTAACGCGCATACTTTGGCTTGGAGGCTTAGAGCCCCATAAAAATCGTTATGGCAACGTGGATAGCACTTGGCGTTACATTTATATACACGGCAGCCCTGATCACCTCATAACAGGCAGTCCACAGTCGCATGGTTGTATCCGCATGAAAAATGCCGACCTGCTAGAGTTGTTTAATCATATTAACGTAGGTATTAAGGTTTATATCCATGAATAAAACCCGCATAGTTTTAGGGATTGAATACGATGGCAGCGGCTATTCAGGCTGGCAATGGCAAACCAAATACCGTAGCGTACAACTGGTACTGCAACAGGCTTTATCGAAAATTGCTAATCATCCCATCACCGTGATCTGTGCTGGCAGAACCGATACTGGCGTGCATGCTTTAGAACAAGTGATACACTTCGATACCATTAGCCTGCGTGAACTGCATACATGGACTTTAGGGGGCAATAGTTATTTACCTGATGATGTCAGAATTACTTGGGCTCAGCAGGCTGTGGGCGACTTTCATGCACGTTACAGTGCCATTGCTAGGTTTTATCGCTATATTATTTTAAATCGACCGATTAAATCAGCGCTATTACGAAAACAAGTTACTTGGTGTCATGCACCGTTAGATGCAGACATTATGCATGAAGCTGCCCAGCATTTAATCGGCCAACATGATTTTTCTTCTTTCCGTGCCCAAGGCTGTCAGTCGGTAAGCCCTTGTAGAGCCATGTATTTTATTGATGTGTATCGAGAGGGCGAGAAAGTCATTATTGATATCTCCGCCAATGCGTTTTTACACCACATGGTCAGAAATATTGCCGGTGTGTTAATGGCCATCGGTACTGGCAAAGAAGCTATAGACTGGACGCAGCATTTATTAGCGGTTAAAGATCGGAAATTAGGTGGCATTACCGCCGCCCCTGACGGCTTGTATTTAGGTGCGGTGTATTATCCAGAACACTATGGCATCGCTAAACATCCCGTATTTAATAAACTACCCGAAAATACCCAACGTCATGTTTGGGACTAAACACTATAAAGAGCTATGGGCTGTCCGACCTCCCCTGCCTCAGAATAGTGGTACTTAGCCTCAATCAGTACTAGCGCCCCTCTGACTACCATAACGATCCGCTTATTATTTGAAGATATTCGAAGTGGAGTCATTTGTGGGGATACTTCAGAATGTGACCCTTTATTTTTTTAATCCGCCGTACGGCCGTAGAGTGATTTTATTTCTTCTGTGGATAATGTTGATATTTCAGCAATAGTGTCAATATCGAAACCTTTTGCAAGCATGGCTCTAGCAACATCAAGTGCTTTAGCTTTTTCACCTTCAATCTTGCCTTCACTCTTACCATCAGCAAACGCCGTATCGGTCACTGCTTTCGCCTCATTGTAAGACAATACACTTTTTAAATAATCAT
>CAIVYW010000544.1 GCA_903910205.1 uncultured Methylococcaceae bacterium
ACAGGATAATTGAAGTGTTGGCGATAATTTGTATCTGTAAAATATTTTTTTCATTTATAGGGGTAAGTCAGGTAAATCACACTTAAATTGTAATCATTTAGAATTAATAGGATGCCGCGATAACTAGATCTAGGATGCTGGGCGCATCTGCTTGTTCTGATATTGAAAACAGGGGCAGTGAGATATCTATACGATATGTTTTATTCGTCCGTTTTAAGGTTAAAGCCACCGCCTTTTTAGGCGCTTAGATTTATCTATGACTTCTGAGTTATGATAATAAAAAGGTAAGAAAAGAGCGTTAACTTATGGATTATAAGCTATGGAAGCCACACGGTTTTTAAAATCCAATACCATTTTGTGCTTGTTAAAAAATATCGTTACAAGGTGTTAATTACATGATTATAGTAATTCGCTGGGCAAATCTGCGCTAATTATTATTGTAACTGCTTGTAACTTGAATAGGCTTTGTTACACTCTGTTACACTTTGCTGCAAAAATAAAATAAAATAAAAAATATGAGTCAAAGAATTCTTATCGTTGATGATGATAGTCGTCACAGTCATTTATTAGCAAAATATTTTGAAAGCCACGATTTCGAAACGGTGTTGGCTCAGGATGCTATAGAAATGCAAAAGCGACGTGATTATTTTCAATGTGATCTGATGATACTTGATGTAAATATGCCGGGAGAAGATGGCTTGTCAATTTGCCGTAGATTAAGGGCCGATGGTGATAACATCCCCATCATCTTGTTGACAGCAAGGAACGAGACGGTGGATCGCATTTTAGGCTTAGAATATGGTTCAGACGATTATCTTGCCAAGCCTTTTGATCCTCGTGAATTGCTTGCTCGTGTTAGAGCGGTGTTACGTCGGATAGATAACAAAATTCCTGCTGCTCATAAGCTAGAGTCATTAAGAGTGCAGTTTGGGCCTTACGTATTGGATGCTTCATCACGTAGCCTTTTGTTTAAGGGTAAAACGGTCTCGCTGAGCGCAGATGAATTGGCACTACTGATGCTTTTAGTGAGTATGCCGGGTAAAACCCTATCACGGAATCAATTAGCCTGGCAGATTAAAGGCGTTGATCAGAAAATAGATCAGCGTAATATCGACATGCTGGTCTCACGTCTACGCAAACGTCTTGAGGAAGATCCGTTACAACCTCGCTATATTAAAACAGTGCGAGGCATAGGTTATATTTTTACCGGTATCGTAGAGTTCGATTCATGAGGTTTTGGCGTACACAGACGTATGTGAGTCAAATTTGGAGACAATTTGCTTTAATGCTGATAGCCACGCAATTACTGTTCATTATGGTTTTTTTTGTGATTATCCTCTATGTAGGGATGAGACTGGGGGAGGATGTGTCAACTTTACTGCGGGTGGTCGATGTTGTTTTTGCTCAAGACGATCCTGTCTTAATAAAACAAGTCACTAACGTTTTAAATGTTAGTGAGTCTAGGTTTAAGTTGGTGTCTGGAGTTGTTGCAACAGAGCCGTTGCCGCCCTATCCAGGCTTACTTATGGCAGTAAAAACAGTCGATAAATTGTGGCAAGGTAAGGTTTCGATGAGCTATCAAGAACATCCGATGCCTATACTATGGGTGCAAAAAACCCAGCCACCGTTATTTGCAGTAGGTGTTTCTGATTTAAAACAGGCTTTCCGACTCAATTTAATATTAATGCTACTGATCGTTTTTCTTATTACGATGCTGTTCATGGCTAGGTGGATTGCCAAACGCATTAGTATGCCCTTGCTTAAGCTCTCCGAAGATGCGCAGCGCATGGGTAGCGATCAGTTTCTGACTCGTATTACACCAGACTCTAGCAGTTGCAATGAGATTATTGTACTGGCTGATGCCTTAAATACTATGCGTGCTGATATCTATGGCTTGATAAACGAGCGTGAAATCCTTTTAGCAGAGATTTCTCATGATTTACGTATCCCACTCAGTCGCTTACGAATCGCAGTAGAGCTGTTGCCGGCTGATGCTTCTGGATTTATAGAGGGGATGAAAGAGGATGTTGATGAAATAAATACCCTCCTAAAACAGACCATAGAATTAGCCCATGCTCATCATGAAGCAGATGAGCCTTGGATAGACGGTGATATTAACCAGTTATTAACGGACGTGCATCATCGCTATCATCGTTCTGGGATTTTATTGACATTAGATTTAATCCCTATGCCAAGGCTGCCTTACAAAACACTGTCCTTAACTCGATTGATTTACAATTTAATAGACAATGGCTTGAAGCATGGCAAAGGGCAGGTCACTTTATTGTCTCGTCTGGAGTCAGATACCGTTTCTATCGTGGTTATCAGTGCTGGAATTGCAGCGTCGAAACCAGCACTGACGGCAAACGGTGTAAATTTTAGTAGTGGCTTAGGGCTTTTAATTGTGGAGCGCATTGCAAAAATGCACGGAGCAACCTTGACGACTCATGAAAGGTCTACAGACGGTGGTCGTAAGGTTGTGCTTAGTTTTAGGGCATTAAGTTCAATGGCCGACCAATTTAAGGTGGGGCAAAAAAAACAATAACTCATTGACGTAAGCGAGCAAAGCTAAACTGTTATTCTATAACGTGATTTAATTCTCGTGTAAAATGTTAACTGCTTTTTATGAGATTAAAAAAACTTAATTTCTTTTGCCAAGAATTATCAACCTGCCGAATAGGTAGAGGAAACAATACCGTTACTTTTAAGCCGCCAAATTGGGAAACACCCAAAATCAGATCGGCATTATGGATGGCAGCAATACGTTGTACTATTGAAAAGCCAAGCCCCGTACCTTTGGCGGTATTGGCTGTTTCAACACAACGATGAAAGCGCTCCAATGATTTCTCATATTGTTCAGGTGGTATGCCGGGACCTGAATCTTCAACACAAAGTTGTAAATATTTCTCCTGACCGGTTACGGTTATTAAAACCGTACCTTTTGGAGGTGTATATTTAATCGCGTTATCAATAATATTGCGTATCAAGATAGCCACTAATGGGCCATTAACGATAACCGGCAGCGCATTTTCTTCGGCAAACTCCATAAGAATACGTTTTTTATGAGCCTCCGGTTCTAAATCGGCAATAACGTGAACAATCTCACGACTAACCATGGTATTTTGTTTAGTTAAAAATTCGGTGTTAGATTCAATTCGTGAAAAGGTCAATAGTTGTTGCACCATATAGGTCATTCGATTAACCGCTTGCTTAATCCTAGAGAGTGCTTGCTTACGAACTTCTTCGTCCGTTGTTCTTAAAGCAACATGCGCCTGAGTGAGTAATCCTGCCAGCGGTGTCCTTAACTCATGAGAAGCGTCCGCAGTAAAGCGACGTTCATGTTCAAAAGCTTGTTCTAATTGGACAAATAAATTATTAATTTCATTAACAACCGGCACCATTTCATTAGGTAGCCTCTTGGTTGACAAAGGCTTAAGGTAGCTGGCTTCTCGTTTAGCTAGCGCCTTCTCTAATCTATTAATTGGCTTTAATGAAAGACCGACAATAAACCAAATAACTAACCCTAAGAAAGGTAAACCAATTAAAAATTGAGTGACTAATTGGGAAGATATTTCATCGGTTAACTCGGCTCGAATCTCTTCTTTTTGTGCGACACGGATAATATATTCTCCTGTCGAATTAGTAATATTGAAAACATGCCAAATATGATCATCAATATTGGTTTCACTAAAGCCATGATCCGATGTAGAAAAGGCAAAGGTAGGCGCACTATCTGATCTTAATAATAAGCCATTCTTTTTGGACCATAATTGAAAAGCGATTTTTTTCTCATATTTATGGCCTAAGGCACTGACTTGTAATAAGTCGTCAAATATAGGCCAGAGCTGATCATCAAAATCTGTTTGATTAAAGCCATAAACGGGAAGAGCAGGCATGTTTTTTGAGTGCAGGACTAAGCCATCATCCTGCGGCGACAGTTGAAAGACTCTTCTGCTATTAAATTTATGCTTTAATGCGTAGGCATTTAAAAACTCATCCGTTTTGTCTTGTTCTTGGTTAACATAACCTGATAATGAGCCTTCACTGACTAAGCTTTCTACAAAGACATTAAGAACTTTTGCTGATTGTGCCAATTCGGCATCAAATAAGTTAGCGACTTCAACACGAGTGACTTGATAACTTAGATAAGCAGTAACGCCCCAGATCAACATAGAAGCTGACAACAAGCTGACTATTAATAATTGACGCAGGGAGTAATTCATAGCTCTTCGTCATTATCAATAATATAGCCTACACCTCTGACTGTGCGAATCAGGGTTGGGTCAAGCTTCTTTCTAAGATAATGGATATGTACTTCAACCGTATTGCTTTCTACGTCAGAATCCCATGAATAAAGGCTTTCTTCTAACCTAGATCGAGAAACAACTTTACCAATATTGCCCATTAGAAAGCTTAAAATTTCAAATTCTTTTTGCGAAAGCTCTACTTTTTCATCGTTATAAATCACTAGATGGGAGGCAGGATCGAGACTAATGCCTTTATACTCAATAGTAGGGGCGCTTCTGCCTTCACTACGTCGTGCTAAGGCTCTTAATCTTGCGCAAACCTCATCTAACTCAAAAGGCTTAATGACAAAATCATCGGCACCGCTATCTAAGCCTAATACTCGATCAGAAATAGTATCTTTAGCTGTCAGCACCATAACCGGCGTTTCATCTTTACGCGCCCTTAATGCCTTTAAAATAGACATGCCATCCATATCAGGCAAATTTAAATCTAAGACTATTAACTCATACGCATTCAGCTTTAAGGCTTCATCGGCTAGTTTGCCATTGGTTAACCAATCAACAGCATAACCTTCCATTTTTAAGCCCGCAACTAAGCCATCGCCAAGTATTTCATCATCTTCAACTAATAAGAGTCGCATTTATTCTCCAAAACTATTCATCAGTTATAAGTGAACATTGTTCCCCACTTATTTAACTAAACTACCTATATTTTTAAGTGATTTTGCCATGCTGAGCATAGCTATCTATACAAGTTTCCTATCGAAGTGGGGCGATAAAAAACACCGTAGGGGCGTATTGCATACGCCCCTACGATCATTAACACAATGTTGTCGCTCTTGCGTGGGAATAATAAAGTGACTACCTGTATTTCTAAGTGATTTTGCCATGCTGGGCAGGCACATCTCGTCTAACTGCTCCGGTATAAAGTTGTCTAGGCCGGCCGATTCTTTGCTCAGGATCAGAGATCATTTCATCCCAATGGGCAATCCAACCGACGGTTCTACCCATAGCAAACATGGCGGTAAACATATTGGTAGGTATACCTAGCGCATGTAAGACAATACCTGAATAAAAGTCGACATTGGGGTATAGTTTTTTCTCAATGAAGTAATTGTCTTCCAGAGCAATACGCTCCAACTCAAGTGCTAATTTAAAAATCTTGTCATCATGTAAACCCAACTCTGTCAGGACTTCATGGCAAGTGGCCCGCATTAATTTAGCGCGGGGATCATGATTTTTATAAACACGATGACCAAATCCCATGAGTCTGAAAGGATCATTTTTATCTTTGGCTTTCTTTATAAAATCAGGGATACGAGAAACATCATCTATTTCATTAAGCATATTGAGTACCGCTTCATTAGCGCCGCCATGCGCGGCCCCCCAAAGACAAGCGATACCCGCTGTAATACAGGCATAAGGATTAGCGCCACTAGATCCTGCTAAACGAACGGTAGAGGTCGAGGCATTTTGTTCATGATCGGCATGAAGAATTAAAATGCGATCTAATGCCCGCACTAAAATCGGATTAGGGACATAATCATCGCAGGGAGTCGCCAGCATCATGCGCATAAAGTTTTCCACATAACTGAGCTTGTTTTGCGGATACATAAAGGGTAAGCCGGCACTGTATCTATGGCACATAGCCACGATAGTCGGTACTTTCGCAATCAAACGGATCGCACTGATCTCTCTATGCTTTTTAGATTTTATATCCAGGGCATCATGATAAAACGCTGACAAAGCCCCCACCACCGCCACCATAATAGCCATAGGATGAGCATCACGACGAAAGCCTTTAAAGAAATTGGTGAGCTGGTCATGCACCATGGTATGCAGGGTGATAATCCCTTCAAATTCCTGCATTTGAGCTTTATCAGGCAATTCACCATTCAGCAATAAATAACTGACTTCCAGAAAAGTACATTGTTCGGCCAGTTGCTCAATGGGGTAACCCCGATAAAGTAAGATACCTTCTTCGCCATCAATATAAGTAATGGTTGAACTACAACTTGCGGTAGAAGTAAATCCTGGGTCATAGGTAAATAGCCCCGTTTGTTTATAGAGTGTTTGTACGTCGATAACATCGGGCCCTGTCGTTCCCGATAAAATCGGTAGCTCACAGATAGCTTGAGCATTCTCATTTAAAGTAATGCTACGTAAATCATTCATAAATTCTCTCTTCTAAAAACGCGATATCACCGAGGTAATACATAACAATCTAGGCACTGGCAACATTGGCAATAGCTAGTTTTGCCAATTCAGTGACTTTAGCCCAATTTTTTTCTTTAACGGCATCCTCAGGCACTAACCAAGAACCGCCTACACAAGCAACATTATTTAAACTCAGATAAGCCTTATAATTTTCAGGCGAAATACCTCCTGTTGGACAAAAAGTGACTTGAGGAATGGGACCTGCAATGGCTTTTAACATCGGTATGCCACCTGCCGCTTCTGCTGGAAAAAACTTAAAATGATCCAAACCGGCTTCCATACCCACCATGAGTTCTGATAAGGTAGATATACCAGGAATTAAGGCAATATTTCCTTCTTTAGCAGCCCGTAGTAAAGCCGGTGTTAAGCCAGGGCTAATGGCAAAAACAGCCCCCGCTTCTTCAGCCGCTTTTAACTGTTCAGGCGTAGTAATAGTACCTGCTCCAACAATCGCTTCTTTAACTTCCTGACTGATCAATCGAATAGCTTCCAAGGCAATCGGTGTACGCAGCGTTATTTCTAAGACCTTAATGCCACCCGCCACTAAGGCTTTCGCTAACGGTACAGCATCTTCTAGGTTTTTAATGACCATAACTGGCATAACAGGACCTGCGTTTAAAACCTCTGTAGGTTGGATTTTCCAATGCTTTGTATTCATGGCGTTACTCGATGTTTGGTAAGTCGGGTTAACCATAGCGTAACCCGACGAATAGATTAAAAGTGATGAATTAAATAGTTATTACAGGTTAATCAACAAGAAATAAATTAGACGCGCCTGTTTCTGCAGAAGAGGCGCCTAGTCGGAAACCACCAAACATCTCGCGTCCCATACCATAATGATGATTCTTTGCAGAATTGGGCACTGGAATTCGAGCATTAAATTCAGCGTCGTCCACTAGCACATTAATATTGCCGGTTTGTAAGTTCATAGAAATAATATCGCCATCAAGCACTTTTGCTAAAGGACCGCCAGACTCACATTCTGGACACAGATGGATAACCGAAGGCACTTTACCCGAAGCGCCTGACATGCGACCGTCAGTCACTAAGGCTACTTTATAGCCTTTATCTTGCAACACGCCCAAGGGCGGCGTCAGTTTATGCAATTCTGGCATACCATTTGAACGTGGGCCTTGAAAGCGGATAACGGCCACAAAATCTTTTTCTAGTTCGCCACGCTGAAAAGCGGCGAGCATATCTTCTTGATCATCAAAGACCACCGCAGGCGCTTCAATGATATGGTGATCAGCAGATACCGCAGACATTTTTGAGATGCCTCGACCTAAATTACCGTGCATCACATGTAAGCCACCACCGGTAGCGAAAGGCTTTTCAACCGTGCCGAGTACTTCAGTATCCAGCGATGTTTCTGGAACGGATTCCCAAACCAAGGTATTTGCAATTAACTTAGGTTCTGATCTATAGCTGTTCATACCACGCTCATCGGCAACAGTCAGCAGGTCTTCATGTAAGAGGCCATTGCGTAATAATTCGGCGATAAGCACTCCCATACCACCCGCAGCTTGGAAGTGATTTACGTCCGCAGGGCCGTTGGGATAAATTTTAGCAATTAAAGGAACGACTTTGGAAAGCTGATCAAAATCATCCCAATTAAGCACGATGCCCGATGCACGAGCAATGGCAATTAAGTGCATGGTGTGATTAGTTGAACCACCGGTTGCCAACAAGCCGATAACCGCATTGACGATGGCTTTTTCTGAAATCATATGGGCAATAGGCCGATAATCATCACCCAGTGCCGTAAACTTTAAAACCTGAGTCGCAGCGGCTTTGGTTAGTTCTTCACGTAACGGTGTATAGGGATTGATGAACGAACTACCAGGCAGGTGCATACCCATGATCTCCATCATCATCTGGTTACTGTTAGCCGTTCCATAAAAAGTACAGGTGCCAGGGCTATGATAAGAAGCCGATTCCGCTTCTAGCAGTTCTTTACGACCAATTTTACCCGTTGCGTAATCTTGACGAGCACGAGACTTTTCTTTATTGGTTAGACCACTCGGCATAGGGCCGGCAGGAATAAAGATAGCGGGCAAGTGACCAAAGCTGAGTGCGCCTATCAAGAGTCCCGGTACAATCTTATCGCAAACGCCTAAGTAAATAGCGCCATCAAACATATTATGGCTCATGCCTACCGCAGTGGTCATAGCAATAAGGTCACGACTGAATAAGGACAATTCCATACCCGGTTGGCCTTGAGTAATACCATCACACATAGCAGGAACACCACCTGCCACCTGAGCTACGCCACCCGCTGCCCTAATGGCTGCTTTGATGACATCAGGCGCATCTTTATAAGGTTGATGAGCCGACAACATATCATTATAAGACGTGATAATCGCGATATTGGCTTTTTGATTACCGGTTAAATCTGCTTTTTCACTGGCGCTACACGCAGCAAAACCATGTGCTAAATTACCGCAGCCCATCCCTGAGCGTATGGGGCCTTTTTTAGCAATACCATCAATATAGTTAAGGTAAGCAGAGCGAGAAGGATGGCTGCGCTCAATAATATCTTGAGTCACTTTTTCAATGATGGGATGCATGGTGATTCCTTGTGTATTTATTTAATGAGGCTAGCAACTTAAGGCAGGGCAGTTTAGGTTAACCGTTCACTTTTAGATAGGGTTCTCCTGGGCGCAGACAAAGGGCTCAGGGCGAAAGGTTAAGCCTAGCCTCTGTCCGTCTTAAGTTGCTAGCCATTAATGACATCTAAGCTAGCGTTATTCTTCCCAAGCTCTGCCATCTCGGGCAATCAATGCAACCGAGGCCACCGGCCCCCACGTACCTGCAGAATAAGGTTTAGGTGTATCTTTATAATGATGCCAAGCATTTTGAATAGAGTCTACCCAAGTCCATGCTTGTTCAATTTCTTCTCGACTCAAGAATAAAGTAGGATTACCGCGCATTGCTTCTAAGACTAATTTTTCATAACCTCCAAAAATTCGACTTTCCTTAAAGGTGTCAGAAAAACTTAAATCCAAGCGGGTCTTTTGTAATTTGATGTGCTCATCAATGCCTGGGATTTTATTAAGCATTTCGATTTCTACGCCCTCGTTAGGCTGTAGATGAATAATTAATTTATTCGGTGGTAACTCACGAAAGCTGTCTTTGAAAATGTTATGCGGTAGCTGTTTAAAATAAACGACAATTTCAGTACGCTTTCCTGTTAAACGTTTTCCAGTACGCAAATAAAAGGGTACACCCGCCCAACGCCAGTTATCAATATCAACCCGTAAAGCCACAAAGCTCTCAGTGGTACTTTCTTTATTAGCGCCTGCTTCATCTAAATAGCCTGGAACAGAAGCGCCTTTAATATAACCGCCCGTATATTGTCCACGCACCGTTTTCTCTTCAACGTTATTAAGCGTAATGGGGCGCAAGGCTTTCAGGACTTTTATTTTTTCATTATGGATGCTTTCAGCTTCCAGATTGACCGGAGGTTCCATGGCAATAAAGGTCAAAATCTGCAATAAATGATTTTGCAACATGTCCCGTAACTGTCCGGTTTTATCAAAATAATCCCAGCGTCCTTCAATACCCACCTCTTCAGCCACCGTAATCTGAATATGATCAATGGTGTTATGGCTCCAGTTGGTGGTAAAAATAGAGTTAGCAAAACGTAAAGCCAATAGATTTAATACGGTTTCTTTGCCTAAATAATGATCTATACGATAAACTTGTTTTTCACTGAACACGCTCGCCACAACATTATTAATTTCTTTTGATGACTTAAGATTGTGGCCGATAGGTTTTTCCATAACCATACGTGAAGTTTCCGTCAAAACCCCGCAATGCGCCAAACCTTGGCAGATGTTTTTAAAAAGAAACGGTGACACCGCAAAGTAATTGACCATAATGCGGGCTTTCTGATCAATCACTGCGTTTAACTGCTGGTATTGATCCATTTGAGTCAAATCAATTTTCAGATAAGATAAGCGGGCTGAAAAACGCTTCCATACCACCGCATCAATATCGTCATTTAAAAATTCTTTCAAGCTGGCATGTGCAAGCTCAATAAACTGTTCATTTTTTAAGCCTTGTAAATCAACACCAATAATACGAGTATTGGTCTCAATAAAATTCGCATTTTCAAGACGATATAAAGAAATGAGCAGTTTGCGCTTTGAAAGATCACCTAGCGCACCATAAATAACTAAATCACAGGGTTTAAATGCTTTTTTATGGTCCATATTGGCTCTATAGGGTAATAGTGATGGGCGGGTATAAGGAATAATAGGCTGGCATTATCGCAGAAACCGACTAAAAATGCTGTACTGTCTGTAGTTTTATCCTAGCACTCACATTAACGACTGATGTGGCTTATTGCTTTTTACTCAGATCATCCAAGACTTATTATGGTGTCCAGATGGAGTAAAACAGCTTCAGCTGTTTTACAAGGAATAGCTAAAGCTATTCCTCTCCCAAGTTCTAAACAACGACACGCTAGCCCATGACCATGCCCTACTGCTCATGCGCTTTTTGCAGATTTTAACTTTACGATAACAACCGTGAGTTTTTACTATTACGGAATATTAAGGGCTTTTCATTTGCCGCTAAGCTACTTTGCGCGGCGGCATCTATAGCGTCCTGAATAACACCATGATGAGGTGATTTGCTACAGACGGGATCGGCGTTGTACATATCGCCGGTTAATAAGTAAGCTTGGCAATGACAGCCACCAAAATCTTTATCTTGCTCATCGCAACTGCGACAAGGTTCTTTCATCCAGTCTTTGCCTCGAAAGAAATTGAAAGCCTTTGATTCATTCCAAATTTCTTCAATACTGTAATCATTTACATTCGGGCAATCCAATCCCGGCAAGTCACGAGCAGAATGGCAAGGTAGCGCCACGCCATCAGGGGCAATGGTTAGAAAAGTCGTACCCCAGCCATTCATACAGGCTTTAGGTCTATCTTCATAAAAATCAGGTACCACATAATAGATTTTCATTTTACCTTCGACTTTTTTCTTAAAAGCCTGCGCAATGGCCTCGGCTTTTATAAATTGTTCCTGGGTAGGTAACAATAAGTCGCGGTTGGCATGAGCCCAACCATAATATTGCGTATTAGCGATCTCCAGATAATCAGCACCTAACTCTTCAGCCATCGCCAAAATTTCCGCCATCTGGTGGATATTTTCCCTATGAATCACCACACATAACACCATGGGGTAACCATGTTTTTTAACCAAATGCGCTACGGCTTTTTTATGCTCAAAAGAGGCGGTGCCGGCAATATGATCATTAAGTTCTTGGCTACTCGCCTGAATACTGACTTGAATATGATCTAAACCCGCCTCTTTCAACTGGATGATTTTTTCTTCGGTGAGCCCATAACCGGAAGTAATCAGGTTAGAGTAATAACCTAAATCTCTGGCGTGCTTAACGAGTTCTGGTAAATCTTGACGTGTCAACGGTTCACCACCCGAAAAGCCTAATTGCACGGCACCCATTTTCCGTGCTTGGCTAAGTACTCGCAGCCAATCTTCGGTGCTTAATTCAGCTTGATAGTGGGCATAGTCAATGGGATTCGAGCAATAAGGACATTGCAGAGGACACGCGTAAGTCAGCTCTGCCAACAGCCAGCGCGGTGGGGTATTAGTTTTGATTGATCCAGCCATTTTGTAGCGCGTCCTCTAAGAAAGCGGTGACATCATTAGTAAGGCCAGCGGTTGCAAACTTTTGTTCTAGGTCACTGACAATTTGAGCAACCGTGCGCGTACCATCACAGAGTTTAAGTATTTCGGCTGAACTTTGATTCAGCTCTACCATGCCTTCTGGATAAAGAATAACCTGCTTTTGCTGGGCTTCTTCCCATTGTAGGCGATGGGTGCGAGAAAAATGTATGGGTTGTTCTAAATCTAGGGGCATATAGTATGGAGGGTTATTAGGCTTCGTTATCTATAAAATAACGAAGTCTCTTACGGTACCTTCGCCAATTAACAGCAATATTCTGTCATCATCGCAATAAGGATAAAGGCCAAGGTAGCATAGCGTTTCTAACATAGCATTCACTCTCTAACTGACCATGAATGAAATGATAGAATACTAAATACCCTGAGTCCACACTTAACCGCAGCTTTGTTAAAGTAGATGCCTACAATGAGAGATTCATTCGCTATAAGGAACGAACACGACACACTTCGGCAACTATGATTTTAAAAATCCCCCCAGCCCCCCTCCCCCTGCGTCACAATAGTTGTCGCCTCAAATTTTAAGAAAAAATAAAATTTGAGATTAGAAATGAAAACATATAAAAGATATCCTGATTAGCAAGATGCTTCAGCTTGGCGAAGCCACCGTAATGGCCTAGGCCCAATACTGATTGCAGCGACGACTAGATGCAACGGAAGCGTCTCAAGATGAAAGCGCCTGTTAAACCGATAAACAAATGCACCAAGG
>CAIVYW010000545.1 GCA_903910205.1 uncultured Methylococcaceae bacterium
CTTTTATGAGGGGAAATAAAAGCGGGTTAAGTAGCCTTTTTTTCTATATATAAAGCTTTAAATATTTATAACCAATTGATTTTTTTGGCATTTTATATATAAAATGTTTGAGTTCGACAGGCTAGTTAGCATCTCTATAAAGGCTTAATCCACAGAGTTATCCACAGGATCTGGGGATAACTTTAGTAACTCCTCAGTCGTAAGTTCTGATTAGAAAGTAGTTTCGATGCAGAAAAGCGGAATCTAGGATATTAACCGATGAAATCAGCTTAGCCCACCTCATATCATCAACTGTTACCCGACCAATCTGACAATAAGTTACCTTATCGAACATAACGATGAATAAGGAAAATCTATCACACGCTCCACCGCGCCATGCTTGACGAGATTAAAGTGAATGTAATCGATTGACGATTCAAATCGTTAGTATCACGAATGGTATGCCTCAATAGCGGCGTTACTAGATTAAGGCACTACCGGACAAGCTAATTGTCGCCGAACACTATTCCACCGTCACTGATTTGGCCAAGTTTCTAGGCTGATCAACATCTGTACCTTTTAATACTGCAACATGATAGGACAATAGCTGTAACGGTATGGTGTAAATAATTGGTGAAATTTCATTTTCGACTTGTGGCATTTTTACAATTTGTACATTAACATCGCTTGCAGTTACTAAGGTTTCATCCATAAACACAATAAGCTGCCCTCCTCTCGCACTCACTTCCTGTATGTTTGATTTTAGTTTCTCTAACAGACTATTATTGGGTGCTACCGTAATAACCGGCATATCGGCATCTATCAAGGCTAAAGGCCCATGCTTTAATTCACCGGCAGGATAAGCTTCAGCATGAATATAAGAGATTTCCTTTAATTTTAGAGCACCTTCCATGGCTATCGGATAATGAGAGCCTCTACCCAAAAATAAAGCATGTTGTTTTTCAGAAAACTGTTCTGCTAAGACCTTAATTTCTTCATTCAATTGCAGTACTTTTTCAATATTTCCAGGCAGACGAAATAATTCCGAGGTAATTTTTTGCTCTACTTGTTCTGTCATTTCAAAGCGTCTACCGATAGCCATGACCAATAGCATTAAGGTCGCTAATTGTGTGGTAAAAGCTTTAGTTGAAGCCACGCCAATCTCTGGGCCAGCGCGCGTCATTAAAACTAGATCAGACTCTCTAACCAATGAACTTTCAGGCACGTTACAGATAGCTAACGAATATTTTGCGCCTAATTTTTTGGCTTCTTGTAATGCTGCTAAGGTATCGGCTGTTTCACCCGATTGGGAAATAGTTACGATCAGTGTATCGGGCAGTAAAACAGGATGACGGTAACGAAACTCACTAGCCACTTCTATCTGACAAGGAACTCTCGCTAATTTTTCAAACCAATACCGTGCAACGAGTCCTGCATGATAACTCGTACCACAAGCTAAAATTTGCACTGATTTTATATTATCGAATACCTCAGAGGCATTGTGCCCAAAAGCACTTTCTTCTAAGCGATTATTAATAAATCGACCTTCCAGCGTTTGCGAAATGGCAAAGGGCTGTTCATAGATTTCTTTTAGCATGTAATGGCGATAGTCGCCCTTATCAACTGAATCAGCTGTCAACTGGCTTTCTTTAATAGCTCGAGTAACAACCTCACCATCGCTATTATAAATCACTAAGCTATCAATGCTGATTGAGGCTATATCACCGTCTTCTAGGAAAATAAAACGTTGCGTTACTGGCAACAATGCAGCTACATCCGAGGCGATAAAATATTCACCGATGCCCACGCCTATCACTAATGGACTACCTTTACGACAAGCCAGCAAAGTATTAGGCTCGACTGTGCTCATGATGCCCAAGGCATAAGCACCCTCTAGTGTTTTTATAGCTAGGTTAACAGCATTTAAAAAGCCATCAGTAGATTCCATGGCTTGATAAATTTGATGTACGATAACTTCGGTATCTGTTTCTGAAGTAAAGACATAGCCACTTTCTTTGAGTGATAATCGTAATTGCTCATGGTTTTCTATAATACCGTTATGTACTACCGCCACTTTATCTCGACTGAGATGAGGATGTGCATTTGCCGTACTAGGCTTTCCATGGGTTGCCCATCGTGTATGCGCAATGCCAATATTTCCAACGACAGGATCTAGCTGTAATAAATCCTCTAGCCCCTTAACTTTACCTAACTCTCTTTTTCGATAGATAGTGCCATCATTAATAACCGCCAAACCCGCTGAATCATAGCCGCGATATTCTAGGCGCTTTAAGCCCTCCACTAATATGGGTACGATATTTCGTTGCGCTATTCCACCTACAATTCCACACATATTATTTTTCCTGTTTAACCGGACGTTGCCAACCTGTAATAGAAACTTGTTTTGCTCTGCTTAAAGTCAGTTGATGCTCTGGACTATCTTTTGTAATGGTTGATCCTGCGCCTATGGTGGCATTTTTGCCTATGGTCACTGGAGCGACCAATTGACTATCGGATCCAATAAAGGCGCCATCTTCAATAATCGTTCTAAATTTATTAACGCCATCATAATTACACGTTATGGTGCCAGCACCAATATTAACGTGACTACCTACCGTTGCATCACCTATATAGCTTAGGTGATTTATTTTACTAGCAGATGCAACCGATGATTTTTTGATTTCTACGAAATTACCAATATGTACCTGTTCGGCCAAAACCGTTTCAGGACGTAGCCTTGCGAAAGGCCCAATCTTACTTCCTTGCCCAACTATTGCATTATCGATAATACAGTTGGCTAAGATGTCTACATTATCGGCAATTATAGAATTATTGATATAGGTATTAGCACCTATACGCACATTATTACCTAGGCTATTTTTACCGTCTAAAATAACATTTACATCAATAATAATATCCGTACCCAGTGATTCAATAGTGCCTCTAAGATCAAAACGAGCCGGATCCATTAAGGTAACACCCTGTTCCATCAGTATATTTGCTTGATCAGCCTGATAAACACGCTCTAAGTGACTTAACTGGATACGGTTATTAACACCTAAGACTTCATCAACGGATGAGGGTTGATTTGTAATAATAGCAATCCCATCGGCAACAGCCATTTCAATAACATCCGTTAAATAATATTCACCTTGCGCATTGTTATTACCTAATTGACTCAGCCATTTCTTTAACTGCGCCCCCTGTACCGCCATAATACCGGTATTACCTTCTTTAATTAATTGTTCAGCAAGCGTTGCATCTTTTTGCTCAACAATTTTAGTCACCTGCCCTAAAGAGTCTCTAACTATTCTTCCATAACCCGTAGGGTCATCAAGATTGACCGTTAACAAAGCAATAGACTGATAACTAACATTGTCAATTAGTGCTTTTACGGTACTCAATTTTAATAAGGGCACATCACCATATAAAATTAAAACCGTATCGCTATCTGCAAATTGATCACAGGCTTGCTGTACCGCATGACCCGTACCTAATTGTTGCTTTTGCTCTATCCAACTAACGTCTAATTCTTTTAGGGTATCTCTGACTAAATCCGCGCCATGCCCATAAACAATTTTGATGGTATTGTTTTGTAATTGACAACACATATCATAGACATGCTTTAACAGCGATCTATTCGCTATTTGATGTAAAACTTTAGGCAGTTGAGAGCACATACGCGTACCTTTACCGGCTGCAAGAATAATAGTCGTAATCTTCATCATGAGTCCTGTTAAACAAAAAAGCCCGATAGCGTCACTAACGTTACCGGGCTTTTAAAAATATAAGATTGCGTTTTAGTTTGCCAATAACAAACAGAGGCTTTTGTTAACCACCGCGCTTTCTAAATCTATCTAGGGTTCTTAATTGCATAACTGCTTGCGCCAATTGAGCTTGAGCGGTTACATAATCAATCTTACCCGTTTTATCAGCCAAGGCTTCTTCAGCTCTGGCCTTAGCATCTAATGCAGCAGCTTCATCAATATCTTTTGCTCTAATGGCGGTATCAGCCAAAATAGTAATCAGATGAGGTTGAACTTCTAAATAGCCTCCCGATATATAAAACGGGTAGATTTCATTAGCCGTTACTTTAATCCGAACTTCACCAGGATTTAATCTGGTAATTAATGGAGCATGTCGAGGTGAAATACCCACCTCACCCAGTTCAGCGGGAGCAAATATCATTTCTGCCAAGCCAGAGAATATCTCTTTTTCTGCACTTACGATGTCTACATGTACGGTCATGGTCATTTGTTCACCTGTTTCAATCTTTCCCTACCGCTAAGTAGGGGAAAATTGCCTTAGCCTTTTAATGTCTTTGCTTTTTCAAGTACTTCTTCTATGGTACCAACCATATAAAAAGCTTGTTCTGGAATAGCATCGTAATCGCCATTGATAATACCTTTAAAGCCAGCAATGGTGTCTTTTAAAGATACATACTTACCTGGAGAACCGGTAAATACTTCAGCAACAAAAAATGGCTGAGATAAGAATCGTTGCATTTTACGAGCTCTAGAAACGGTTAATTTATCTTCTTCAGATAATTCATCCATACCCAAAATGGCAATAATATCGCGTAATTCTTTGTAACGTTGCAAAATACCTTGAACACTACGAGCTACATCATAATGCTCTTGTCCTATAACTAAAGGATCGAGCTGACGACTAGTTGAATCCAATGGATCAATAGCAGGATAAATACCTAACTCTGCAATTTGACGTGATAAAACCACCGTTGCATCTAAGTGAGCAAAAGTAGTTGCAGGTGAAGGATCGGTCAAATCATCCGCAGGTACATAGACCGCTTGAATTGACGTAATAGAACCTGTTTTAGTCGAGGTAATACGTTCTTGTAAAACACCCATTTCTTCAGCTAGTGTAGGTTGATATCCTACCGCTGAAGGCATACGACCTAATAAAGCAGATACTTCAGTTCCCGCCAAGGTATAGCGATAAATATTATCTACAAAAAATAAAACATCACGACCTTCATCACGGAAATACTCTGCCATAGTTAAGCCAGTTAAAGCGACTCGCAATCTATTTCCGGGTGGCTCGTTCATTTGTCCGTAAACTAACGATACCTTGTCGATTACGTTAGAGTCGGTCATTTCGTGATAGAAATCATTCCCTTCACGAGTACGTTCACCTACACCGGCAAATACAGAGTATCCACTATGTTCAATGGCGATATTACGAATCAATTCCATCATGTTGACGGTTTTACCTACACCGGCACCACCAAATAAACCCACTTTACCACCTTTAGTAAAGGGGCAAACTAAGTCGATAACTTTAATGCCAGTTTCTAAAAGTTCGTTAGCAGCTGCTTGCTCTGCATAACTAGGTGCTTCACGATGAATGCCCCATTTAACTTTTTCACCAATAGGACCTTTGTCATCAATAGGCTGTCCTAAAACATTCATAATTCGACCTAGGGTTTCTTTACCCACAGGCACCGAAATGGGTGCTTCAGTATTAGTGACTATCAGACCTCTGCTTAATCCATCCGTACTACCCATAGCAATAGTTCTGACAACGCCGTCACCTAATTGCTGTTGGACTTCTAATACTAAATCTTTGCCTTCTACGATTAAGGCATCATATACTTTCGGCAGCTGTTCACGTGTAAATTCTACGTCAACAACCGCGCCTATAATTTGTACGATTTTACCCGAACTCATTCTGTGTCCTCTAAAGTTTTGTGTCATTTTGCATGGGGCCGTAATAACAATCTTTTATGACTGCTCTAATTACCCGAACCAACTGGGTAGATCCAAAGATCTACCCTTACTTGAATTAAACGGCAGCGGCACCTGCAACAATTTCTGAAATTTCTTGAGTAATTGCGGCTTGTCTAGCTTTGTTGTAAATCAATTGCAACTCACTGATAAGATTTCCGGCATTATCTGAAGCGCTTTTCATTGCTACCATTCTAGCCGCTTGCTCACAAGCATTGTTTTCAACCAAACCCTGATAAACTTTGGATTCAACAAAACGATTCAGCAGATGATCCAATACTTCTTTAGCATCAGGTTCATAAATATAATCCCAATGACCTTTTAATTTATCATCAAGTTCAGAAGCGACTATTGGCAATAATTGTTCTATAGTTGGGCGCTGTACCATGGTATTCACGAATTCATTGCTAATAATAAACAATTGATCGATTCGACCTTCTTCATATGCCATCAGCATGACTTTAATGACACCAATTATATCGTTCAGATGTGGAGCATCACCTAATTTAATAGCCTGACCGACTAAATTGACCTTCAGATTATTAAAAAAACCTGAAGCTTTTGTACCTATAGTACAAACATCAACTTCAATATTAGCATTTTCCCATTCGACTAAGCGGCTTAGCGTGTTTCTGAATAGATTTGAATTCAGTCCACCACACAACCCCCTGTCAGAACTTACCACAATAACTCCGACTCGTTTAACGTCTCGTGTTATCAGATAGGGATGTTTATATTCTGGATTGGCTTGCGCCAAATGCTTAATAATCTGGCCAATTTTCTTAGAATATGGTCGTGATGCTTGCATTCTGTCTTTTGTTTTACGCATTTTACTCGCAGCAACCATCTCCATTGCGCGAGTGATCTTTTGAGTATTTTTAATACTCGCAATCTTGGTGCGTACTTCTTTACCAACAGCCATTTGAAGACC
>CAIVYW010000546.1 GCA_903910205.1 uncultured Methylococcaceae bacterium
GTCGTGTAGGTGGTTTGCCTGCTTTTACAACCCCGTCCTTAATGTTTTTAGAATGTACGAACTAAGCGTCACTACATAAGCACCGCAGAGTCCTGTAGGGTGGATAAGCGCTAGCGCATCCACCAAGATATAGCATCGTGTGCGATTACCATCGACTTTGTAGACTAAACGGACTCGCTCATACTCGGTGGATGCGCTAGCGCTTATCCACCCTACAAGCAAGTAGCCTCGATGAAACGCAGAGGAATCAAGGGTATAGGCTGTAAATCCTAGCTTCCGCGTTGCTGCATCGAGATTACTCGACCATGCCATTAATTAGGCATTAAAACCGTTTGACGTTTTGCTCCCCAGTTACCGGGTTTTGGCTTAAATACGCCGGCACAGCGTTCACCACAAAATCGACAGCAGCCTGAATCATCCATATTCCAATCAGATAGCTCATACCAGTCGCGACCGATTAATAACTCGCCGCAGCCATGACAATAAGTGCTTTCGGCAGATTTGTTATGCACATTGCCAATATAGGCATAATGTACGCCATTTTTTAAAGCGATATGCCGTGCTTTTAACAAAGTTTCTGTTGGTGTAGGCGGCTTGTCACGCATTTTCCAATCGGGATGAAAGGCAGTGAAGTGCATGGGCACATCGTGACCTAGATTTTCAACCACCCACTGAGTCATGGCTTCCAGTTCAGCTTCACTATCATTTTCGCCAGGAATAAGCAGTGTTGTTAGTTCCAGCCAAGTGGATGTTTCATGCTTAATATAACAGAGTGTCTCTAGTACAGCTTGCAGATGGCTACCTGTAATCTGCTGATAAAAGCGTTCGCTGAATGCTTTTAAGTCAATATTAGCAGCATCCATCCATTGATAAAATTCGGCTCTAGGTAGGTCGCAGACATAGCCTGCGGATACCGCTACTGACTTTATGCCTAGGCTACGACAGGCTTGGGCGGTATCTATGGCGTATTCATGAAAAATAACGGGATCATTATAAGTATAAGCCACACTCTCACAATGATATTTTAAAGCTGTTTCGGCAATCGCCATGGGAGTGGCTTTACTCATTAAAGTATCCATTTCCCTTGATTTACTAATATCCCAATTCTGGCAAAATTTACAAGCCAAATTACAGCCAGCTGTGCCGAAAGAAAATACTGACGTGCCTGGTAAGAAATGGTTGAGTGGTTTTTTCTCGATAGGATCTATAGCAAAGCCACTAGAGCGACCATAACTGGTCATAACGATCTGTTCATTAAGATTTTTCCTAACAAAACATAAGCCACGCTGATCGTTGTGTAATTTGCAAAATCTAGGGCAGAGATCGCATTGAATGCGCCCATCTTCCAGTTGATGCCAATAGTGTGTTTTTACCGTATCATCAGTTATAAAGTCAGTCATTGTCATACTCCTTGAACCGTTAATGAATCATATTGTCGTAGAGAATTATTAGTATTTAAGGTTTTTTTTTCTGTCTATGTCATTAATGGCATAAAATGAGCTATCGAACTTTTGGTTGAGAAATAAGAGGATTACGCTATGAATAGACTACCCACTGTGGCAGGTACTTTCTACCCTGAAAATCCGCATCAATTGCATCAAATGTTAAATGAATATCTAAACGAGGCTGAAACGGCGGCTAAAGTTCCTAAAGTGATTATTGCACCGCACGCTGGCTATATTTATTCAGGCCATGTTGCCGCAACTGCTTATGTTCGTTTAAAAAAAGCCAATGACCAAATAACTCGCGTTGTTATTATCGGCCCCTCTCATCGTGTTGCTTTTAGCGGTATGGCAGTCAGTAAGGCTCAATCTTTTGTAACACCTTTAGGGTTTGTTGCGGTTGATCAGAAAGCGGTCGCAAGCATCGCTAAGTTAGATTATGTCAATTATTTTGAGGAGGCACATACCTACGAACATAGCATTGAAGTTCATTTGCCTTTTTTGCAAGAAATGCTAGATGACTTCAAAATTGTGCCTATCGTTACCGGTGAGGCAACGCCAGAGCAAGTAAGTCATATCATTGATGTCTTGTGGGGTGGCGATGAAACCTTAATTATTATTAGTTCAGATTTGAGCCATTATCATGAATATGCGCAGGCAAAGCAACTTGATAAAGCAACGAGTGAGTTAATAGAGCAGTTGCAATACGAACGAATAAGTTCCGATGCGGCTTGTGGTCAAGTGCCGCTCAATGGGCTATTAAAGGTGGCTAGAGAAAGATCATTGAGCATTAAGACCATAGACTTACGTAATTCTGGTGATACTGCGGGCGATAAACGTAGCGTGGTCGGGTATGGTGCTTATGTCATTGAGTAAAGAACATCAACAGTTGCTATTAACGGTAGCGAGAACTTCTATTCTGCACGGTTTGCAAACAGGTTCTCCTTTAAACATTAAGTTGTCTGACTACCCTAGTGTGTTGGCCGAGTTTCGTGCTACTTTTGTTACCTTGGAGCTACATCAACAGTTGCGTGGCTGTATTGGTCAATTAGAAGCAACTCGGCCATTAATTGAAGATGTCGCCGAAAATGCTTTTTTAGCCGCTTTTCGAGATCCTCGTTTCCCGCCATTGGCAATAGATGAGTTAACTAAGCTAGAAATACATATATCGCTATTAACAGAGCATGTACCTATCCTATTTTCTTCTGAACAGGATTTAATCAGGCAGTTGCAACCTAATATAGATGGCTTGATATTAGTAGAGGGACATCGGCGAGGCACTTTTTTACCTTCAGTTTGGGAGCAACTTCCCGAACCTAAACAATTTTTGCGACATTTAAAACAAAAGTCGGGTTTAGCCGCTGACTACTGGTCTAATACGATTAAAGTCTATCGGTATCAGGCCGAGTCGATCAGTTGATGATTTAATGATTAGGGTAACTCGCAAAAAATAAAATAACTCCTATAAAAGCATAGGTATCTACACACGTTTTATTTAGGGTGTGA
>CAIVYW010000547.1 GCA_903910205.1 uncultured Methylococcaceae bacterium
GTGTATCCCACTAGAAAAAATGTTGGCAAAACAGAGGATGAAATAACCATCAAATTAAACGATGGCGTATTGCTGGCTGATATAGTCGAGGGTGCTAGGTTGTATGCTATTAATCTTGAATCAAAGCGCGCCAGTTGGAAGGGTGATAAAGATTACACAATACACCCGCAAAACTTTGTTAAGGATTCTCGCTGGCTTGATGATTGGGCTGTTGCACCTAAGTCTAAAGAGGTAAAGCCTAAAGTTAAGCCTATTGATAATCTGCAATATAAAGAAGCCTATGCAGAAGCTTTAAACGCTTTTTATAATCACATAGACTCAGCGTATTATGACTCTATCGGTCAGGGTTCGGTAGATTCCTGCAAAGGTAGTTGTCAGGAGCATGGTGCGATTGACTATGAACAATATCCAAATAAGTTTTTATTCGACTTTTGCGCTGTCGGTAAGCCGCTTTATTATGAGTATATGAGGCTGGAAATTCTTTATCGTGGCTTAGAAAGCACAGGCGATGCCACTATGGAGGAATTAATTAAAGCCAATCATTTAATGAGAGAGCGTGGGAGCGATTGGCGGGCGGCTAATCCTGATGACGAGAGCCTTGATGGTTGCGGTGGTGACAAAGAATGGCTGAAGCTTTGTGATGCTGAGGAAGAGATGGAGCTTAACGCTTATCATTTATTTAAGTAGCATTGGTGGCTTATACGCGCCATTTAAGTCATAAAGGCATAGGATTGTATAGGTTATGATATAACGTAGCTTAAATCGCTTGTATGGAGCTTTAAATACATATAACACCCATCATTGGTTGATGCTTTTAGGTGGAATTTATTTATGTATATGTAATATGAAAGTAGCTTCAGAATTTATTTTCATATCACTTACCTTTACCAAAATTCAAAACGAACAATTGGAGCATACAGATGGCTAATGGCTGGACAGAAGAAAGAAAAGCAAGGCAATCAGAGCTTATACAGAACTGGAAACCTTGGCGACATAGTACAGGCGCACGAACACCAGAGGGCAAAGCTATATCATCTAAGAATGCTGTTAAATATAAATTTTTTACATCATTTAAAGATATAACATACAAGGATATCGCCAAGGGCTTTGAGTTTTAGTTGGGGATAAAGCCTGTTTTACTGTTATGGGCGATTTAGGTGTGGGGCTTGCCTATAAGTACACGGTCATTTGTACGAAAACTTTACTGATAGCACTTCGGAGTTATAAAAAGTAAACGTCATAAACCTCTATGGCGTAAGAGATGCAGGTAGGGGGTGGCGACCTACACTTCTATTATTTTTTATCTATCGGTTAAGCCTCTCTAGGAAATTTAGCTCAAAATGAAATTGCCTTTTAGTTATAAATATTGTTTTGCAATAATCGTGCCAAGTATTAAATGCTTGCCGATAGGCTAGTGAATTGGTGGAATTTGAAATGATAGCTATAAGTAGTAATACCTATATGGTGATCTAAAGATTGAAGGCTGGTTAAATACTAGCCTTTTTTTATGGCTGAAATATTTGGATGATGTGAATTATTTATTTATGGGTGGCATTGATTGCCGAAAAGAAAAGGTTTTTTAAATTTGGTGATAATCAGCAATAACTTTCTAAAGTGTCCCCATGTGAGTCCCCCAAACTGCTATTTTGACGTTTCACAAAATATTTA
>CAIVYW010000548.1 GCA_903910205.1 uncultured Methylococcaceae bacterium
AATTACTTTTTTAAATAAGGTCATTTGGAGCAAGGAAAACTCTGAAGAAGCTCAACTGCTACTGGCACAAATATATCTCATGAAAGGTGACCAGAAACAAGCTGATAGTCATTTCTTAAGTACACTGTTAGCAAATCCAGCTAATCTACAAGCCGTGATTTATAACTATGATAAAGCATTAACGACTAACGATTTTAAATTAGCTAAAGATATCATTCAAAAAGCATTAACTATAATGCCTACTAATATTCAGTTTTTAGAAAAAATGGCCAACATAAATATAATGGAAAATGATTGGATTAGTGCAAAAGCGACTGTACAAAAAATCACCAATACCACTAGTCCATTAGCCTATGATCTTGCCAGTTATTTTCTAGGACAGATACATCAAGGCGAAGGAGATTTTAATAAGGCTATTGAAATTTACACTGAGATATTAAATCGACTACCTGAAAACAGTGATATTTTAATAAATATTGCTCAGTGTTATGAAAAATTGAATAATCGAAACCAGTTGATAGCGTTTCTATCTAATTTACGTGTAAAGCATCCACAAAATATAACGGCGGGCATTCTACTCTCAGAGAACTATTTAGCTAAAAATAATATTGACGCAGCTAATAGTTTATTATTGTCTATGGTTAAAAATAAATTAACAACCCCTCATATTTATTCTTTATTATCTAACGTTAAATTAGCTATGAATGACACCCAAGGGGCACTCGACAAATGTCTTGATGGACTTAAAATCTACCCAGACAATATAAAGCTATCGACATCGATTGCTAACCTTTATGTAACGTTGGGTAACTATGATGCTGCCGTTGCTTATTATGATGCTTTACTTAATAAAAATGAAAATTTAGATATCGCCATTAATAACTTAGCTGTCATTTTAGCGGAAAACTACAGTAGTGCGGATAAATTGACCAGAGCCGGTCTTTTAGCTGAAAAATTAAAGGATTCAACACAGCCTTATTATAGAGACACCTATGCTTGGGTTTTAATTAAGCAAGAAAAAGTTAGTGATGGTCTGAAAATTTTAAATAAATTAATCATATCCAAGCCGAATATACCTGTATTTAGATATCATCTGGGAGTTGCCTATAACAAAATGGGCAATAACAGTTCAGCGATCAATGAAATTAAGCAAGCATTAGAGCTATCTAAGAAAACAGGGGATTCTTTTGATAAAAAATCAGCAGAAATACTCTTGGCCGATATTTTACAACAAACCAGAGGACAGTCATTGGCAGTGCATTAATCTGCAACATAAGTTTTCTGTTAGCAATAAATTGGATAATAGTTCGATTTAACAAGTTTCAAAAATGGCTTATACATCAATAAACAGCTTATAACTTACTCATCATTTTCGTGATTTTACAGATTAATTCAACTTTCCACTCTATGGAGGTGGTATGAGAAATATAAACGTTAAAAACATAATCATTCTTTTATTTATAATTGTTATTTCTGGTTGTGGATATCCTCAATTAACACAGGAAGATGATGCCATCATTTCTTCAGATTATACCTATATTATTGGTCCTGGTGATAGTGTCAGTATTTTTGTATGGGGAAATCCCGATATATCAACAACCGCTCACGTTAGACCTGATGGGAAAATCACTATTCCACTGGCGGAGGATCTATTAGCAAGTGGTAAGACGCCATCGCAATTAGCACGAGTCATGGAAAAAGCACTATCAAAATATGTTCGAGATCCGCAAGTCGTTATTATGGTGGCAGGTGGGCAAGGTGTTTATAGTCAACAAGTCAGAGTTATTGGCCAAATAAGTGGTGGTAGCTCAGGTAGCGGTATGTCTGCACATTATTCAGCAAAAGCATTCCCCTATAAAAAAGATATGACTTTATTAGATTTGATAATACAAATTGGTGGACTAGGACAGTTTGCTGATGGCAACGGAGCAAGTATTATTCGAAATATTGATGGAGAACCTCAGCATTTTGGAATTAGAATTGACGACTTAGTCGATAAAGCAGATTTATCTGCTAATGTAAAAATACTGCCTGGCGATATTTTAATTATACCTCAAGCATTTTTTTGAACATTAATTACCCCGTAAAGAGCAGGTTACAAAACTACTATGCAAGAACAATTATTTGAAATTCTATATTTTCTCAAAGGCGCCTTAAAATACAAATGGACTGCATTAATTTTCGCATGGATATTGTCTCTATCGGGTTGGAGCTATGTTTTTATGATGCCAGATAAATACACCTCCGTCGCTAAGGTTCATGTTGAAACGAAAACCATGCTCCAGCCATTATTATCAGGCATGGCTATTCAATCCGATGTTAGGGCATTGTTACGCGTTATGCAGCAATTAATGTTTACCAAAGGTAATCTGGAACAAATTACCAAATTATCTGATTTAGATAAAAAAATAAGAACGCCAACAGAACAAGAAAAACTTATTGATGACTTAAAAAAAGACATACACATCAATGGCGGAACTGAAGATATGTTTACCATACAATACGAAGCCAGCAGTCCTGATATGGCTAAAAATGTAGTACAAGCAGTATTAACCGTATTCTCAGAGCAAACTCAGTTATCTACGCACGGCAACTCTGACAATGCCCAGCGTTTTATAGATGAGCAAATACAAGAATATGAAATGCGGTTAAGAAATGGTGAAAAAGCTCGTGAAAACTTTAAGCGCACAAATTTAGGTTTATTACCAGGTCAAGGTGGTGATCAAATAGGCAAGATACAAGCGATGAGCAATGAATTAGAAAATGCTAATCTAGGTTTAAAAGAAGCTATTTCTAGAAAAGAAAAATTAACTGAACAGTTAAAAGAATCATTAACATCAGATAATAATAATAATGATGAATGGAAAAGTTCAACGGAAGTTGCTTCTGTGGAAGATGATGCTCAAATTGCTAATCTTAAACAAAGAAAAAATGAACTGCTCATTAAGTTTACAGATAAGCATCCTGAAGTTTCGCATATTAACAAAACCATTAAAGAATTACAGATTCGTAATGCCGTAAAGCAAGCAAAAGTTGTCGATGCGGGTGGGCTTGATACTGCTGTACTAACTAACCCATACGTTCAAAGTATAAAAGTTGCAATTAATGAGGTTGATGCCAACATTGCTTCCATTAACTCTCGTATTGAAATTTTTAAACAACGTTTATTAAAAGAACAAGATGAATTAAATTCAAGACTTTCTATTGAAACAGAGATTGAAAATTTAAACCGTGATTACTCACAAATTAAAAGCAACTATGATCGCTTACTTTCAAGTCGCGAGACAGCGGTTATGTCAGAGAAAGTAGATGCGCAAGCTGAAGCATTAAAGTTTAAAATTGCCGACGCTCCTAATACGCCACTACAGGCCTCTTCTCCTAAACGAAACCTCTTATATTCTGGAGTGTTATTAATAAGTATTATGGTCAGTTTAGCAATAGCTTTATTACTGTATTTAATAAGACCGACTTTCATGTCTATATCTCAATTGCGACAATTTACCAACCTACCGATTTTAGGGGGGGTCTCTATGAAATATAGTCCTGAAGAGCTCATTAAAAATAGAAATGAAAAATTTAAATATGGAGTAGGCGTCATTAGTCTTTTTGTTATCTACCTTGGTTTTATGACGGCAGGTATTATAAAGATGAATCTTCTTAGCCTATCTATTTTTAGTTAAAGACATTGTCCTTTATAGAGAGGTATAAATGAGTATTATTGAAAAGGCACTAAATAAATCAAAAAGTGAAGAGAACGAATTAAACTCTATTTTAAAGAGTGACTCGATGAAACCAGTAGCAAATAGTACTCTGCTGGCCGTTGATGAAAACATCAGTAAACTGAAAATAACGCCTACTGTTACTGATGACAAAAACGTCATAGTTGATGTTGATTGGAAGCGTTTATCTGATTTAGGTTTTGCAACGCCAGGTAATTCGAATACAGAAACTATAGAAGAATACAGAAATATAAAGCGTCCTTTAGTTAATAATGCTTTCGGGAGTGCTAGTGAAGGCATCACTAGAGCCAATCTTATTTTAATAACGAGTAGCTTACCTGGTGAGGGAAAAACTTTTACAGCAATTAATTTAGCGTTAAGTATCGCTAATGAACGTGATAAAAAAGTGTTATTAATCGATGCTGATGTTGCTAGACCTTCTGTATCAAAAACTTTAGGAATCAATAAGTCCCCTGGATTAATTGAATATCTTGATGGGGTCGATATTAATTTTTCTGACATTATCATTAGAACTAGTATTCCTGGTCTAAGCGTGATTCCCGCAGGTAAACTCCATGATTACTCTACCGAATTATTATCAAGTAATAAAATGGCTTTATTTGTTGAAGAATTAAGTAATAGATATCCTGATA
>CAIVYW010000549.1 GCA_903910205.1 uncultured Methylococcaceae bacterium
ATCAATGAGGATAATAGAATTACGCACCACAATACCGGCCAGCGCAATCATGCCTATCATTGCCGTAGCGGTAAAATAAATCGGGGTAGCGTAACCTTCAACCGGCGTGGTAAATAAATTAATCAACCAAAAGCCCGGCATAATGCCGATGACTGTCAACGGAATAGCGATCATCATAATCAAGGGCACGCCTAATGACCCCGTCTGTCCGACTAATAGGATGTAAATCATCACCATGGCAGCTGCAAACGCCAAGCCTAAATCACGAAACACATCGACCGTGATTTTCCATTCGCCTTCACCGGCCATTTCAGTTCTGTAACCCTCAGGTAACGGTTGCTGTTTAAAGCGACCGAATAAATCCAAAACCGCTTCCACTGGACTGCGTCCTGCCATTTCAGCCGTAACATACATGACCTGTTGTAAGTTTTTATGGTAAATCGCTTGCGAACCTTGCTCATGATTAAAGTGACCTATTTCACTCAGTCGCACCCACTCACCCTGCCCTGTTTTTACCGAAAGCCCTAGTAAATCTTGCTCAGATGAGCGTGCCGCTCTAGGTAATTGCAGTTGAATACTCAGCGGTAGTCGCTCGTGGGCAGTATGTAATAAACCCGCACTACTGCCAGCAACCGCTAATTGCAAGGTGTTCGCTATTTGACTGCTACTAATACCCAATAAAGCCGCTTTATCATGATCAATCAAAAAATGCAGTTGATCGCGTTCGGCTTCCACAAAATCATCAATATCAACCACACCTTCGGTGTGTTCCATATCCGTTCTCACTCTGTTCGCCACTTTAATAAGGTCACTGTAATCGGCTTCTGGTGGCCCATAAACTTCAGCAACCAGAGTCGATAATACCGGAGGGCCCGGCGGCATTTCAACTATCTTTATATTAGCGGCATAGTGTTTCTTAATCCGATCAATTTCTGGCCTCATGCGTAAAGCGATCTCGTGTGAGCCTTGTTTCCTATGCGTTTTATCAATCAGTACGATGCGGATATCACCCAGATGAGCGCCTTGTCTAAGATAGTAATGTCGTACCATGCCGTTAAAATCCATGGGCGAAGCAATGCCCACATAGCTTTGATAGCTGCTGATCTCGTTGATAGTTGCTAGATAATCGCCCAGTGCGGAAGCTACCTGGTCGGTAGCTTCCAGCGACGAGCCTTTGGGCATATCAATGATCAGTTGTAATTCATTTTTATTATCGAACGGCAATAGCTTTAACGGCACAATACGCGTAACCGCCATCATTGCAGAAGCAACGAAAGCGATAAACACCAAGAGTAAAAACCATCTAGCCCTAGCTTTGCTAGACAACAGTGGCTCTAGTATGGCGTGATACAGCTTAAAACCACGGGTTTCTTTGAGTTCAAAGTCACCACCATGATCCTTACCGTAATCGCCTTTTAACAAGCGGTAACTGGCCCAAGGCGTCACGGTGAAAGCGATAACCAATGACAGCAACATCGCAATCGGCACATTAAAGGCCATCGGCGCCATATAAGGCCCCATCATGCCCGTTATAAAAAACATCGGTATAAACGACATAATGACCGCAAAGGTAGCGAGGATGGTCGGCGGACGTATTTCATTAACCGCACTCAGCAAGGCTTGCAAGGGTGGCTCTTTACGCATTTTGTAATGTCGATGGATGTTTTCTACATCAACGATAGGATCGTCAACTAACAAACCTAAAGACAAGATCAAGGCAAACAAGGTGACTCGGTTAATGGTGTAACCAAATATTAAATCGCATAATAAGGTAATCGCAAAGGTCATGGGCACGGCCAAAGACACAATCAACGATTCCTTAAAGCCTAAGGTCAAAGCCAACAAGACAATAATGGTCAAAACCGCAATGGATAAATGCATCACCAGTTCGTTGACTTTATGATCTGCGGTTTCACCGTAATTACGGGTAATAGTGAGTAGCACATCCTCAGGTATCAGCGTGCCTTTTAATTGCTCTGCCAATGCTAAAACTTGTTCTGCGACAGCGACGGCATTACTGCCTTTACGTTTACCGATGGCTATGGTTGCCATTGCTCGCTGTTCACCGACTTCGGGTAGTTTTTGGTCTTTGCCTACCGTTTTCATTTGTGCTACGGCAGGGCCAAAACCAATACGGGTATAATCATTAGTGTCGGCTGCGCCATCAATAATCTTGGCGACATCTCGCAAATATAACAACTTGCCATGACTACTTTTTAGCGCCGTTGCTCCGACCTGCTCAACAGTTTGATAATGCGGCCCTGCTTCTAGTACGATTTCATGGTCGCTAGCAGTCATATTACCGACAGGCAAATTAACATTGCTTTGCGCTAGCGCCTCACGGATTTCCAGCAAGCTGATCTTACTAGCGTCGAGTTTAATTGGATCAGGATACACAGAAATACGTCGTACCGCGCCGCCCTCAACCCAGCTTTTACCGACATTGTCGATAGCTCGCAATCGCTCTATTAACTCGTCAGCAACCCGCCGCAAGTCCATAGCATCCATGCTTGGGTTCTGAGGCGATAAGCTTAGCAACAAGATAGGCACATCATCAATTTCGACTGGCTTAACTAGCCAGTTACTCACGCTAGGGGGAATAATGTCCTGATTAGCGAGCAGTTTATCGCGGGTTTTAATCAAACTATTTTCTAGGTTTTCGCCTACAAAAAACCGAACCGTTACCACCGCTTCGCCAGGCCGAGACACTGAATAAACATATTCAACCCCTTTGATTTGCCTAAGCATGACTTCCAGTGGTGTAGTCACCTGTTTTTCGACTTCCTCGCTAGAAGTCCCTGGCACTTGCACAAACACATCCATCACTGGCACGATGATTTGCGGATCTTCTTCCCGTGGCGTATAGACCAGTGCTACCGCACCGGCCACTAAAGAAATCAACAAAAACAATAGCGATAAATGCGAGGTAGTGAATAAGCGAACAATGCTGACGGTCAAACTGTCTTTTTTGATCTCGGTAGGCTTCATGGATTCAAGCCACTCTCAATCATAATAGTATCGCCATCATGTAAGCCAGATAAGACTTGTACTAGCTCGCCCAGCTCTTTGCCCGTGCGTATATGCCGAACATGTAAGCGCTGACCATCAACTATATTAACAGCCTGAAGCTGGCCATAATGCACGATAGACGATTTTGGAATAAATAGCGCTTGCTGTAACTCTTGGCAAGCTAGTTGCAGATTAGCGAATTGGCCTTGCTGCAAGCCAGCGACTTTCGGTAAGCGAATCTTAAGCTGTTGACTGTGCGTTTGTGCATCAATTTCAGGACTGATTTCATCAACTGATCCTGTTAATAGTTGCCCAATAACATCAAGCTGTACATTGACAGCCATACCTAGTTTAAGTTGAGCTGAACAGCCATCAGAAACGGCCACTTCCAAACGCAAATCATCCGGATTAAGAAAGGTGATGATAGGCTGATTCGGCAAGCCCATATCACCGGGTTCTTGCAAGCGTTCACCCACCACGCCGTCAAAAGGTGCATAGAGTATATTCTCGCCTAGCAGTACTTTACTTTGCCTTGCGTTATCGGCAGCCTGATTAGCTAAAGCTTGTGCTGACTGAGCTTGTGCTAGCACTGCATCGTAATTTTGCTTAGTAACGGCCTGCTTATTATATAACTCGATAATCCGAGTTTCTTCGGTTTTAGCTAGCGTAGCTTGGGCTTGGGCTGCATGATAGCTTGCATTGGCAGCATTGTAAGCCGCTGCTAACTCACGATCATCCAGTCTGGCAATTACAGCCCCCTTTTTTAAGCGGTCACCGGGATGTACCGGCAGCTCAATGATACGGGCGTTCAATTTGGGCGAAATCTTTACCGCCAGCCGTGAACGTACCGTACCTTGCCAAGATAAAAGATTGGCTTCCATCTGATTACTGACTTTTAACGTTTTAGCATGATTAGGTAGAGCGAGTCCTTTAATCTCTGTCGTACCGGCTTCGGTCTTTTTATCACCACCGAGTATACCGAGGGCAAACAAAATAACGAGTACTAAGACGCTAATCGCCGCAATCGGTATCAAGCCTTTAGGCAATCGTGATACTGAATGATTATCCATCATATGTAAATCCTCTAGCGCCTCTGTTATTGCCAAAAACCGATGGCTTGTTTAAGTTCCGCATCGAAGCGTAAGGCATCGTAGCGGCTGTTGATTTGCCTAGTCTGCGCTTTATCACGAGCGACTTCTGCATCAATATAACGAGTGACCGTTACGACACCAGCCTGACGTTGTTCTTTAACTAAGCGTAACGCTTCTTCGGAAGCTTGCACTGCCAAGGCACTCACGCGAACACGACTTAAGGCTTCTTGTAATCTGAGTTCAGCCGTTTTAAGTTGATTTTCGATACGCAAACGCGTTTGCCTAGCCGCTTCATTGGCAACGGTCAACTCATGCTGGGCTTTTTTAATCTTTTCTTGGCTAGCAAAGCCGGTAAAAATATCCATTTCTACCATCACCCCAGCGCTGAGATTATCTTGATTACTGTTATAAGTCAGATTGTTACTATCAGAGCCATAATTAACAAAGGCATCAGCCTTTGGCAAGTGTGCGCCCTTGGCAGCAGAGACTTGTTTTTCGGCGATCAGCACCTTTTTTTCAGCAGCCTTTAATTCGGGGTGACTGCTCAGTGCTTTAGCTAATAATTCATTGTAGCCTTCGGGAGCTTTCGGTAACTGGGATTCCAAAGCAACATTGATCGTGTAGGCATCAGTCACCGACAAACCCAATAAGGTTTTCAGCATGTTGTGCGCCATTTCTATCGCATTGGCGGCTTGACTATCGGCCTCTTGAGCTTCGGCCAATTGCACTTCTAAAGACAGCACATCAGACTTAAGCAAAGCCCCAGCATTAAAACGCGCCCTAGATTGCTCTAGTTCGCTTTGTACCGCCTCAATGGTGCGTAGACTCATTTTGTGGCTATCAATAGCTGCCAGCTCACCATAAAAAGCGGCGGTGACATTACTCAGCAAACGATTACGTGTCGCAGATTTTTCCAGCTCAGAGCTTTCTATACCTAATTGCGCCGCCTGACTTTGGTAATAATCTTGTCCCCCCCGAAATAAAGAGTAACTAGCGGTGACTTGCGGACGATAGTCTTCAACAAACCCGGGATGATTGAAATCAGTACCAGCCATATTTAAACGCCGCTGTGCAATTAGCATCGCAAAAGCCTGAGCCGGATTATTAGTGTACTGATAAGACAGGCTAGTTTTAATTTGCGGGTAAAAAATAGCTAATGCTTGCCCCAACTGCGCATCTGCCTGTTCTATACGCGCCTGCATAATACTGAGCTCTGGATTATTAGCTAACGCAGTATCAAGCGTTTGAGCAAGCGTGTTAATAGGCGGATGAGTGTCAGTGTCAGCATGAGCTGCGTTGTTCAACACAAGTAATAAGCTGCATGCCGTCAAAAGAATCCTATCAGGTAATGGTCTCATTTAAGATTTAGTCCTCTTTAACACGAATCAACATCGTCATTAGGTATTCAGTGAGTCTGGAGTAAAACAGCTTCAGCTGTTTTACAAGTAATAGCTGAAGCTATTACACCCCAGAACAAGGAACAAACCGCTGTTCCTAAAGACTTGGAGTAAAACTGCTTCAGCTGTTTTACAAGTAATAGCTGAAGCTATTACACTCCAGCACTAGGAAAATCCGCTGTTCCTAAAGACTTGGAGTAAAACAGCTTTAGCTGTTTTACAAGTAATAGTTGAAGCTATTACACCCCAGAACAAGGAACAAACTGCTGTTCCTAAAGACTTGGAGTAAAACTGCTTTAGCTGTTTTACAAGTAATAGCTGAAGCTATTACACCC
>CAIVYW010000550.1 GCA_903910205.1 uncultured Methylococcaceae bacterium
AGCCTGTACCATCCGATGCACGAGTTCATCGGCTGGCCGGAGTGAACGGAACCATGACCACCTGCCACGTTCGCGCCTACCCGACCGCCCCCTCAACCATATTAATGCTAAGGACTCACTAGACAGCATCGACGCTAGAAATAGCGGATCAATTAAGTCGGTTTTTATGCTAAAATATTATTTTTTGAATCAAATATATAATAATAAGGAAGCATTAGAGTATGAAACCATTAATCACCTCACCCTTATTAATATCACAACATATATTTATCATAGATGACTCCGAACTGATCACTGATTTTTTAGATATCAGGCTCTCTAAAATGGGTTATTCAACCTATGTTTATCAGAATGCCCATGATTTTTTAAATGAAATACCCGATGTAAGCCCGTCAATTCTGATTACTGATATGAATATGCCGGTAATGACCGGCATTGAGCTACAAAATGAATTAGTGCGTTTAAAACGGACGATGCCAGTGATTTTTATCAGTGGAGAATCAACCATCACCCAATACATTACCGCCTTAAAACAAGGCGCTACAGAATTTTTACTCAAACCACTTGATAAAGAGCAAATAAAAACAGCCGTTGAATTTGCTTTTAAAGAAGAGACGCAAAGGCTTCTATATACCAGCAATAAAAACGCCTTAGCATTAAAACTAAACGCTCTATCGCCGCGTGAGCGAGAAACCTACGAGCTATTGATTTTAGGCTATAACAATGCCGAACTAGCTAATTCATTAAGCCTTTCTCTATCAACGATCAAGCAATATAAAGCGGAAGTGATGCGTAAACTAGAAGTAGGTTCTTTATCAGAGCTTATTAATTTACAGCATCACTCACTTAACAATTAATGCTAATAATTGATACTAAGCCGACATTTTGCCGTAAAGCAGCGGGTAAATCGTACTAAGTAGGACGTAATACGCTGCGCGATTACGTCCTACGCATTTTAAAAACAATAGTTTTTTGGTTGAATACACACTTTTAAAAATAACTCAATCCCACCTTTCGCATGATAGTTCTAACGCATGATAGCGCGTTTGCAGGATATTATTTTTCGCTATCACATGGCATCATATAAATTCTACTGACTTTTGAGCCTCGTCATCTTCTGGCTTACTCATCGCCAAGATAACTGAACGCTATGAATACCAACCCCCACTTTTTTGAACAAACATCTCATCCAACCATACTCATTAATCAAGATGGTGTAATTAACTGCAACAGCAGCCTCTTGAAAGAACTAGGCTATCCTCATTCTCACCAAGAGAGACTTAACTACCAATGTCTTTCGGATATTTCTCCTGAGCGTCAAGCGGATGGACAAGATTCCAAAGAAAAAATAACAGCCTTGATAGCGCTTACCTTCGAGCAAGGTCAGCATAGTTTTAACTGGCTACACCAAAGCTATAGCGGAGAAATTCTTAATGTTAAAATGACACTAACCGTCATTAAATTAGATAACACCTCGATAGTACAGGCAAGCTGGATCAGTAAAGAGAACAAAAGAACTGTCGCCTTACACAATGCTATTTTTAAGAGCAAAACATTCTCCAAAATCGCCACCGATGCCCAGGGCGTGATTCAGATTTTCAATGTCGGTGCAGAAACCATGCTCGGCTTCAAAGCGTCTGAGGTCGTTAATATTATGACCCCTGCGGATCTGTCCGATTCCTTAGAGCTGAGTACACGCGCCCATACATTGAGCCAAGAATTGGGCAAGAGCATCGAACCTGGCTTTGAAGCCCTAGTCTATAAAGCAGCACTGGGCATAGAAGATATTTATGAGCTGACCTATCTCTGTAAAGATGGCCAGCGCTTACCTGCACAGGTTTCAGTCACCGCCTTACGCGATGAAGACGACAGCATTATCGGCTATTTGCTCATTGGTACCGATAACACC
>CAIVYW010000551.1 GCA_903910205.1 uncultured Methylococcaceae bacterium
AGTCATGCCGTCAGCAGCAGAAACCAGTGAGCAGTAGTGATACCTACTCACTCTTAGGAAACTAGGAATCCCCTTCCTTCAGGTGGGGGAGGATGTCAAAATAGTCACTAGACGTCTTGTGTCTAGGCAAGAAAATATATTGTACTCAACGATTGTAATGTTTTTCCATAGCTTCGGTGACGACTGATTTATGTATAATAGACCCCCAAAGCAGGAATGATACTTGAAGTTAATGACACGATAAATGGCAATGGCACAGAATACAAGCGGACGCAGTACTAATAAGAGCAAGAAACCGACAACACATATCATTAGAAACTTATTTTTTATTCTAGTGCTTGGCGCGGCATTTATGTTGTTCAGTTATTTGGGCTATTTGGATTTTAACGTACGTAAACAGTTTGAGGGCAAGCGCTGGGCAGTTCCTGCTCGTGTTTACGCCAGTCCTGTTGAGCTGTATGTAGGTCATGTTATGACCCTTGATAAGCTTGAAGCCTTGTTAAAAATGTTACATTATCGAGAAGACAAAGCGCTGGTTGCGGAAGGTAGTTATTTTAAAACGGGCATGCAAGTGACGGTAAAAACCCGTGACTTTGTGTTTTGGGATCAACATCAAGCGAGTGTCGCTATGCAGTTGAGTTTTTCTGCTGCTGGCATTATGGCTATCAAAGATATAACAAGCGCCCAAGATGTGGCCATTATTCGCATGGATCCAGTGCAAATTGGTAGCTTTTATCCGACTATCAAAGAAGACCGAGTGCTGATTAAGCTTGAAGAGGCCCCCGATTCTTTGATTAAAGGTCTACTTGCTTCAGAAGATCGTGATTTTTATCAGCATTTTGGCGTTTCGGTTAAAGGTATCGCCAGAGCGATATGGACTAACCTATTAGCCGGAGGTATGGTGCAAGGTGGCAGTACCATTACTCAACAGTTAGTAAAAAACTTTTATTTAACTAATGAGCGTAGTTTGTCTCGTAAAGCTAAAGAAGCCCTCATGGCCTTTATTTTAGAATATCGTTATAGTAAAAGCGAAATTCTTGAGGCTTATTTAAATGAAATTTATTTAGGTCAAAATGGTTCAAGTTCTGTACATGGCTTTGGTTTAGCCAGTGAGTTTTACTTTGGTAGTACATTAAAAGACTTGCCATTGGAGCAGGTTGCATCATTAGTCGCATTGGTGCGTGGCCCTTCTGAATACGATCCTAGACGCTTTCCTGTCCGAGCTCTACAGCGACGAGACCTGATTCTCGACGAAATGGCAACGGAAGGTTATATCAGCAATACTCAGAGTGAAGAGTCTAAGGTTAAGCCGCTAAACGTGATTGCTCGTACCCAGCATTCTTCTAATCGTTATCCTGGTTTTATTGATTTGGTTAAGCGACAATTAAGTCAAGAATATCACGAGGAAGATTTAACCTCGCAAGGCTTGAGAATTTTCACTACCTTGGATACCCAAGTTCAAGATATATTAGAAAATACGGTCACCTTAAAGTTAGCTCAATTAGATAAATTACCCCATACTGATAATCTTGAGGCCGCTGTTATCGTAACACGTAGGGATAGTGGTGAGGTTGTGGCCTTAACCAGTGGTCGTGAAAACATAGTGGGCGGGTTTAATCGAGCCTTGGACGCAGTACGCCCTATTGGTTCATTGATTAAGCCTGCGGTTTATTTGACGGCCCTAGAATCTCCTGAAAAATATACCATTACCAGCCATGTTGATGACTCAACTATTGTGGTTAGAGGTCAAAATGGTGTCGATTGGATACCTAAAAATTACGATCATAAGGAGCATGGTAGTGTCGCTTTGCATACGGCTTTAGCTAAGTCTTATAATTTGGCCACTGTTCGTATTGGTATGGATGTAGGTGTCGCAAATGTTGCTAAAACTATAAAAGCTATGGGGGTTAATCGACCCTTAGATTTGTTTCCGTCCTTATTATTAGGCGCAGCATCATTAACACCGGTAGAAGTGACTCAGATGTATCAAACATTGGCCGGAGATGGTTTTTCAACGCCTATTAAAGGTATTAGAGCGGTTGTTGATACAGAAGGAAAACAATTGCAAAGTTATCCACTTAACGTTAAACAGGCAGTAGATCCTGGGGCAACCTATATCGTTAACACCATGATGCAAGAAGTTATGCATGAAGGTACTGGTCATGCTGCCTATGCCTCTTTTCCTGAAACCTATGGTTTAGTGGGCAAAACAGGGACTACCAATGATGCGAAAGATAGTTGGTTTGCTGGCTATACCGGCGATTATTTATCAGTCGTTTGGGTAGGACGAGATGATAATAAGCCTATAGGGCTCACTGGAGCGAGTGGTGCTTTACCTATTTGGGTTACATTAATGCAGAAAATATCGACCCAAGCTGTCAATCTGATTGCGCCTGATAATGTGAAGTTATTGTGGGTGGATGAAGCGGGGCTTTTAACAGAAGATGCCTGTGGAAACAGCAAACAATATCCTTATATCTCAGGATCAGAGCCTACGGCTTATTCAAGCTGTTGGAAAAGTATTTTTGAGCAGGATAAACCGTTTTTTGATGAGATACATGAAGATGAACCTAAGCAAAATGAGTCACCAACACAATGAATTATAAAAGAGTAGCCATGATTAATATGAATATTGTTCGTTTGCTTTGTTTGAGTTTTTTTATGTTGAGTCATGGCGCTTATGCCAGCGACCAACCTATTAAAAAACTGCAGGCATTTTTAAAATCATCAAAGTCGTTGACGGCTGATTTTAAGCAAGTGCTCATTAATGAAGCAGGCAGTCCTTATCAAAGCAGTTCGGGGCTTTTTTATTTACAGAGGCCAGGGAAATTTCGTTGGGATTATCTAAAACCCTTCCAACAACAAATTGTCTCTACTTCAGGAAAAGTCTGGTTTTATGACGCGGATTTAGAACAAGTCACTGTTAAAACATTAGATGAGTCGGTAGGCTCAACACCCGCCTTATTGTTAAGTGGTGAAATTTCATTGGAAGATAATTTTATTATGGAGAACCAAGGTGCAGAAGGTGATTTACTCTGGATCAGATTATTACCCAAAAACAAGGAAAGTAGTTTTAAATATATCGTTATAGGTCTAAATAAAGGCGTACTGGGCGGTATGGAACTCAGTGATAATTTTGGACAGCTAACGCGTATTTATTTCTCTAATGTAGTGTTAAATCCGCCCATAAAGCCGACCGTGTTTCAATTTAAAGCACCCGCAGGTGCTGATGTTTTTTCTGATCAATAACTTATGCGAAAGTCTAAAGGCGAAATTAGTTCTTTAGGGTGGATAAGTGCTAGTGCATCCACCCAAAGCGCAACGGGGTTTTATAACCCATACGCTCAAGCTAAGCCAAAAAACTCGCGAGACGGGGTTTATAACCCCGTGTCAAACGTTTGATATTGCCATTATCTTTGAAAGATCACCGAAGAAACAGGCCTACTTTTGGTTATATAGCGCCGTTTGGGTGCATCTAAACGTTTCGATCGGGGTTGTAAACCCTGACCGGCATTGGCGAAAGGTTAAGGGTTAAAAGTTAAGCCTAATATCTGTCACGCTTTAAGTTGCTAGCCTCCTAGGTTTAACCCTGAACCTTTCGTCTGGGCTGAAACCGTCCCGCCTTAAGTTGGTAACCCGAAATTAGCTTATCCACTCTACACTCTTTATGTTTGATGATTTAACTAAGCCTTTGGCCGATAGAATGCGGCCTAAATCATTAGCTGATTATGTCGGTCAACAGCATATACTGATGCCTGGCAAGCCGCTTTATGAATCTATTTTATCTGGCCGCTTGCATTCTATGATTTTCTGGGGGCCTCCAGGTACGGGTAAAACCACGTTAGCGCGACTGATTGCTCAACATTCTGATGCTGAGTTTATGCCCATCTCGGCAGTATTGTCGGGCGTTAAAGAAATTAGGGCGGCTGTTTCTGAGGCTAAAAAGATACAGCAAGAACAACTTAGGCAGACGATTTTATTTGTCGATGAAGTACATCGCTTTAATAAAGCGCAACAAGATGCCTTTCTGCCCCATGTAGAAGACGGTACTGTTTATTTTGTGGGTGCAACGACCGAAAATCCCTCCTTTGCGCTCAATAATGCCTTGTTATCACGCGCTCGTGTTTATGTATTGAATGCTTTAAGCCATGAGGATTTGCGCGGTGTGTTGGATAAAGCCTTAGCGGACTCAAATAGAGGTTTGGCTAGTTTAGGCATTGAAATGGCTGACGACATTAAAGAGCAGTTTGCAAAAGCTGCCGATGGCGATGCTAGAAGGTTGCTCAATTTACTTGAAATTGCGGTGGAGCTTGCGGCGGCAAAGGGGAGTGCCGTGATTAATGAAAGCTGCGCACTTGAAGTATTATCGGGGGGGGTTAGGCGTTTTGATAATCAGGGTGAAGAATTTTACAATCAAATCTCAGCATTACATAAGTCGGTGCGCGGTAGTTCACCGGATGCAGCGTTGTATTGGTTATGCCGGATGATGGATGCGGGTTGTGATTTAGCTTATTTGGCGAGGCGTATTGTGCGCATGGCTTCCGAAGATATAGGTAATGCTGATCCTAGAGCCTTACAAATCGCAATCAATGCTTGGGAAGCACAGGAGCGACTAGGCAGTCCTGAAGGTCAGTTGTCATTGGCTCAGGCAGTCGTATACTTAGCTTGTGCACCTAAAAGCAATGCCGTTTATAAAGCCTATAATGCCGCTATGCGGGATGCTAAGCAAAGTGGCAGTCTAGGAGTGCCGGTACATTTAAGAAATGCACCGACTCAACTCATGAAGTCACTAGATTACGGTAAAGCTTATCGTTATGCGCATGACGAACCCGAAGCTTATGCGGCTGGAGAAACTTATTTTCCTGAACAGCTTGAAGGAACCTGTTATTACCAACCCGTTGATCGTGGACTAGAAATCAAGATCAAAGAAAAGTTAAGGCATTTGCAAGAACTCGATAAGCAACGTTAAGGTGTAGGTCAGGTTAGCGTCAGCGTAACTCGATATTTTGTCTTAGGCTAGCTTACGTTTAACTTTCAGCCGTAGTCGGATCAATGATGGTTTTAATTTCAGAAATACGATTGGCAGGAAAGCCACCTTGTTCGGCATGTGTTTTAATGGTTTCGGCATCGGGTGCGATATAGACACAGTAAACTTTGTCATCAGTGACATAGCTTTCTAGCCATTGAATCTTTGGGCCTAAGTCATTAAGGACGCTGCAAGATTTTTGTGAGATGCCCTGTAAGTCTTGAGCGCTTAATGAGCCTGCACCAGGGATGTCACGTTCGATAATATATTTTGGCATAACGATTTTCCTAAGATTGTAAAAAACAAAGGGTTGATTTGAGGGTTTATGGTAGCATCCACTTTAAAGAGATCACTTACTTATTTTTGAATCCACCGCTAGCTTCTGGCTCCAAATAAGGCGCTACCTACTCGGACAATGGTTGAGCCTTCTGCAATGGCTGCGATTAAATCGTCACTCATTCCAAAAGACAAGGTATCTAGTTTAAAGCAATCAAGTTTATTAATAGCTTGAGAGAGTGTTTTATAAGGCAGGCGTTGTCGTTCAAAATCATCTTCAGGTGCTGGAATAGCCATAACACCACGCAATTTTATGTTAGGCAATAGCGCAACTTGCTCACAAAGTTGCGGTAATTCGTCCAAGCTAATGCCTGATTTGCTGAGTTCATTGCTCATATTGACTTGTAAGCATATATTTAATGGCGCTAAATTAGCAGGGCGTTGTTTGCTAAGGCGTTGAGCAATATTTAAGCTATCGACACTATGTACCCAATCAAAGTGAGCGGCAAGTGCTTTGGTTTTATTGGATTGAATAGGCCCAATAAAATGCCAAGTAATGGCATAAGCACCTAATTCGCGTTGTTTTATTAACGCTTCTTGACAATAACTTTCACCAAAGTGACGTTGCCCCGCTTGATAGGCCACGGCAATATCAGAAGATGGCTTGGTTTTACTAACGGCTAATAATAAAACGGAATCAGGTTGACGATGGTAATGTATTTCTGCCTGTTTGATTTGGCTGAGTATTTCTTTTAGTCGATTGGGTATCATGTAAATTCAACGTTTGTGATAAGTTTAGTGGCGACTATTAAACAATACTGTTTTAAAAAAGCAAGGCGTGACACTGTCGCATTGTATGAGTTGTTATTATTTGCAGTCATTAAGAGGAACGATTATGGATATTACTGAGTTATTGGCCTTTTCTGTTAAAAGTGGTGCATCGGATTTACATTTATCGGCAGGTTTGCCGCCGATGATTCGAGTTGATGGTGATATTCGACGTATTGATATTCCTACATTAGATCATAAATCGGTACACGCATTGATTTATGACATTATGAATGATAAGCAACGACATGATTATGAGGAGTTCTTAGAAGTCGATTTTTCTTTTTCATTGCCAGGTGTCGCAAGATTTCGTGTCAACGTCTTTAATCAGGAGCGAGGTGCTGCTGGCGTTTTTAGAACGATTCCCTCAAAAGTGTTATCACTAGCAGAGTTAGAGGCACCTAAGTTCTTTGAAGAGATCACTAGAAAACCTCGAGGCTTAGTGTTAGTGACAGGTCCTACCGGTTCAGGTAAATCAACGACCTTAGCGGCCATGATAAATCATATTAATTGCAATGATTATGCGCATATATTAACCGTTGAAGACCCCATTGAATTTGTTCATGAAAGCCAAAAGTGCTTAATTAATCAACGCGAAGTTCATAGAGATACGCATGGTTTCAATGAGGCGCTGCGTTCTGCTTTACGTGAAGATCCTGATATTATCATGGTGGGTGAAATGCGTGACCTAGAAACCATACGTCTAGCATTAACAGCGGCTGAGACCGGTCATTTGGTCTTTGGTACGCTGCATACGACTTCTGCCGCTAAAACCATCGATCGAATTATTGATGTGTTTCCTGCGGCAGAAAAAGACATGATACGCTCCATGTTATCGGAGTCTTTACAGGCCGTTATTTCACAAACCTTAATGAAGAAAATTGGCGGTGGCCGTATTGCTGCCCATGAAATTATGGTAGGAAGCTCAGCGATTAGAAATTTGATTCGTGAAGCTAAAGTTGCACAAATGTATTCAGCGATACAAACAGGGCGTAGAGAAGGTATGCAAACTTTGGATCAAAGCTTGAAAGAGTTGGTTGATAAAGGATTGATAAGTTCACAAATAGCTGCGACTAAAGCCGTTGAAAAGACCTTATTTCATTAGGAGGCTGGATGGATTTTAATGTGTTATTGGCACTCATGGTGCAAAGAAAAGCCTCAGATTTGTTTATCACGGCAGAAAGAGCGCCTACTTTAAAGGTGGATGGCAGTTTAATGCCCACGTCTGAAGTGCCTTTAACGGCAGAGCAAACCTTAGTGCTGGTATTAAGCATTATGGATAAGAGGCAAAAGGATGAGTTTGAAAAAACCAAAGAATGCCAGTTTGCTATTAATGTAAATGAGTTAGGGCGATTTAGGGTCAGTGCTTTTATGCAACGTAATTGTGCCGGCATGGTATTACGACGAATTGAAAGTAATATTCCAGATGCAGATGACTTAAATTTACCGCCTATTTTAAAAACCCTGATTATGGAAAGACGCGGTTTGATTATTTTTGTCGGTGGAACAGGCACAGGAAAATCCACGTCATTAGCGGCATTAATTAAATATAGGAATCAAAATAGTAGTGGCCATATTATTACTATTGAAGATCCGATAGAATTTCAGCATCCCCATTTAGGGTGTATTATCACTCAGCGTGAAGTGGGGATTGATACCGAATCTTATGAGATCGCTTTAAAAAATACCCTAAGGCAAGCACCTGACGTTATTTTGATAGGTGAAATTAGAACCAGAGAAACTATGCAAAATGCCATTTCTTTTGCAGAAACCGGGCATTTATGTTTATCCACGCTACATGCAAACAATGCTGACCAAGCTTTAGATCGAATTTTACATTTTTTCCCTGAAGAAATACATGATCAGATATTGTTAGATTTATCGCTAAACTTGAAGGGCATTATTGCTCAGCAACTCATTAAACGTAATGATGGCGAAGGTCGATATCCTGCGGTAGAAATATTAATTAATACGCCATTGATCAAAGATTATATTCGTAAAGGTGAAATTCATAAGCTCAAAGAGTTAATGAAAGATTCACGAGAACAAGCTATGCAGACCTTTGATCAAGCTCTTTATGATTTATATGTAGCGGGCAAGATTAGCTATGAAGATGCCTTAAATTCAGCGGACTCAAAAAACGAAGTGCGTCTAATGATAAAGCTAGGCTCTGCAAAATCAAGTCTTCTTGAAAATAATGCGATGCGTTTAATGGCAACGGGTGATGAGAATAACGATTTTTAGCTTAAGGTATTGGTGTTACATGCTTCGATTGCTGGAATTCTGCTATCGCATCATCCCAGTCTACATTATACGTAGGCTGGGATGAGTTACGAATCCCAGCATTTGTTAGGCACTCGCCACAAACGGCTTAACCTCAAACTGTCCCGCCTTAAGTTGCTAGCCTCTTTTGCTAGGTATACTCACATAGATTATGTGTGTATGATCAGGCAAGTTATTAAGAGGGTTGATGGGCGCAAAAGCTAGCGTTTTTTAAACATCAATTATTATGGTAAAAAGGGTTTTGTATTTCATAATTTAAGAGAGGTAACTATATGTCTGAAACAATGAAAATTGTTCTTGCTGTTTTTGGGGTTTTTGTCGCTGGTTTCGTGATGGTGGGTCTTAGTAAACAAGAGCCCTCTGATATGCAAAAAGAAGCCGCAGCATCAATTAGAAATTATGTAGCCATACAAACCATGGCCAGTGAAAAATGCCCTGTAGCCATTAAAAAAGAAACAGGAGAGCAGGTGTTTTTTCCTAGTGAAACCAAAAGTGATAAAGA
>CAIVYW010000552.1 GCA_903910205.1 uncultured Methylococcaceae bacterium
AACATTAACTTGTTGAAAAATATGGACATAAAAATAATTCAAAAGTATAAATGGGGGGGGGCGGAATGCCGGGTCTGAAATCGAGCAGGAGTATATAAACGTTATGAGTAAAATAAATGAACAATAAGTTATTATTTGATCACCTGCCTAAAACAGGGGGGACATCATTGATTACTATACTAGGGCAAATCATAGGGCAAGATAATATGGAATCAGTATCTGGCGAAAATGCAAGAATTGCCTGTGAAAGGCTTAATAATAAGGCAGTCATTACTGGTCATATGTCATTTTTTTCCGGTGAGCATTTAGATCCGGAACGTTATTGCCTGACTATCTTGCGTAATCCCATTGATAGGGTTTTATCTGCATATGATTTTTTCCGTAACAATCCAAATGCACTCGTTACAAAGAGTGTAGGATTCGCGCAACAACTTGAATTAAAAGATTATCTAGAATGTGAAGAAAGTGTTGTACGTGATGAGGTGGCAAATGCTCAAACAAATCATTATTACTGTATTGGGCACGATGGTAGTTCTGGCTTTAGCGATGAAGTTAAGCTTGCTGCAGCAAAGCGAGCGTTGGATTGTTATAATCTTGTCGGAGTTTTGGAACAGTTTGAGGATTTTGTAGATGTGCTTTGTTTTGAGCAAGGTTGGTCGGCTGTTCTGGATATGCCCAGAGAAAATAAAACTGTAAAGCGTACAAAGACTTCAGACATACCTACACCTATCCGCCAGAAATTGGAAGAACTTAATAAACTGGATATCGAGCTTTATCAATATGCATGCAAATTGTTTAATGCGCATCGACGGCGAATTATGCTGGCGTGTATAGAACAGCGTAGTTTTGGTAATCACGGCTTTGCCGCCAGTCATGCCAGCACAGCAAAGCCAGAATCTTTATCGAGTACCCAATCCGTAAAGCAGCCAAGCAAAGCGATTAATTTTGGCGATCACGGTGCAGAAATAGTGTCAGCCTCTGTGCAAGGTAATTTGCTGGGATCCCCACAAATTCTTTCAGGAGAAATGTTTGTTTGTAAGGTAATATTTAAAGCCAATGAAGATCTTCCTGATTTAACCGTCGGCATACATATCCACAACCAATACGGTTTACTGGTCTATGGCATCAATAGTCGATTACTGGTTAGTAAGCTTTCTGTTACAAGTGGGGCAGAGTATTTGATTGAGTTTGTCGCGCGTTGTGATCTGGGTATTGGCCATTACACAATGGGTGTGGCTTTACATCCTGGTACCAGCCATCTTCAGCGTTGTTATCATTGGCAAGAACAGGTGACGACTTTTGAGATTATTGGACATCTTGGTTATCACGCCGTCGGACTGATTAAGCTTTATCCCCAAATACAGTATAGGAGCTTGGATTCGCTTAATGGGACGTTACTTTGCGAAGAGTTAATAAATGAAAATGCCGGGTTTAATATACTGGCACACCATACGCCGCAGTTGATTGACTTTAGCGCCACTATAAAATGTCTAACTGCTGGATCGGTAACGGTATCAGCCTGCGGAATTTTTGAAATCGAAATTGAAGTTTTTAATACCTCACAGAACAAATGGCCTTCTATCGGTTTGCGCCAAGTTAATGCCAGTTATCACTGGCTGGACAGCGTGGGTAACCTGCTGGAGTATGATGGCAAACGCACGCCTTTGCCATGCGATGTGAGTCCCGGCAACACAGTTCGAATGTGGGCTTCAGTTATTGCACCGGCTCAGCTGGGCGACGCTAGATTGCAAATTACCTTGGTACAGGAGCATGTTGGGTGGTTTGATGAGCGGGGGAGTTTGCCGGCTGAAATTGAGGTGTTAATTTCCTGATTTAGCTTAGTTATTTCTATGAGAATTGTATGTGTAAAATAAACCCCCGCGTCGATTTCGCTTTTATGAGTTGAATTCGCGAAACATCAATTAGATTAATATGACAATAAAAGCCTTTTATTCCAATGTAGTACAAGTGAAATATATTTTCTTGATAACTATAGCTATAACTATAACCCTCCCATGGTGCTGGGTATACGGCATCAATGGATTGGCTGACTTACAGGTACCAATTGGATATTCTGGTGACGGGGTGTTTAGTTATGCATTAATTAAAGCTTTTGCGTCTGGTGAAATATATCCGATATTTTTTAAAATTGTCAGCTCTTTAAATGCACCATTTGTGGCCAATTGGAATGACTTCCCTTTTGAAGAATTTATTTATTTTCCTGCGGGGGTGATGGCATATTTTTTTGGGTTGAGCGCTGGAGTGTGGTTGTATCTGCTGGGCATCCAGTTGCTGGCTGGTTTCAGCTTTTTTTTTGCTGCCTGTAAACTCGATATAGATAAGACTGCTTCAACCGCTTGCGCAGTATTGTTTGGGCTGGCCCCGTTTGAATTCTATCGGTCCATACCTCATCTGACTATTGCGATGATTTGGCATATACCTTTACTACTTATTTCATTGCTTTGGTGCCAAGATCCTACAAAGGTAAAGCTAACACTGCGGCAAGGTTTGTGGCTCGGTGTTATAGCCGGACTGTTGGCGGGGCTATATAATCCTTATTACTGGGTCATGTTCCTTTTTTTGTTAGTCATTATACTCATAGGTACACTCTACCGAAAAGATTGGCAACATGCTTGTAGGCTTGTAATAATAATGGCGGCAGCGTTAGCTGGGTTTGTAATCTCGAACATCGATACACTCTTGTTTGCATCGTTATATGGCAAAGGAAGTGCATTTAACCGGGACTTATGGTCATTAGTAGTCTTTGGATTAAGATTGCCTGATCTTATTACACCTGTGCAGCATCGGTTTCATGCTTATAATGCATTATTTGATACCTATCGAACCACGTACCCAGGATATCTTAAGGGTGAGGCACAATCGGCTTATATAGGGCTTATAGCTATATCTGGATTAGTTATACTCTTTTTTATGAGTACAGTTCGCTTGGCGGCTCGTGCTTTTGACCGCATCAATGACCTTTACTGGCTGGCGCTTGGCATTTTTTCCTTTGCCATCGTGGGAGGTATTAATTATTTACTGGGTTCATTTGGCTTTGTATTATTCCGTGCGACCAATCGCTTTTCCATCATGTTGATGGCAATAGGTCTTTTGGTCGTAGCTCAGTACGTAAGTACTATTAAAAGAAAATGGGTTGCTTATCTTTTGGCAGTAGTTATTCTTTTTATGGGGCTTTATGACCAGTTACCGCAACCTCCCTCGCAGGCGACTAAAGACGCTAATCTTGCTATAGTATCTGAAGACAAGGCAGTTGCAACTGCGCTGGAAAGTAATATGGGGGCGGGTGTCACTGTGTTTCAGCTTCCTGTAAAGGCCTTCCCGGAAACCGGATCTATCCATAATATGGGTGACTACCATCTTTTCCGTCCTTGGATATGGACTAAAAATATCCATTTCAGTTATGGTACGATGAAAGGACGAGGGGAGGCGGATTGGCAAACTCAATTGGCAAACAAGCCGACTGACCAGATGCTTAATGATCTTAATCGGTATGGATTTTCGGTGCTACTGATAAACCGCAGCGCTTACAAGGATAGCGCCAATGAACTTAAAAACCAGATATTGAGCATGGGTTATGAGTTTTTTATCGACCAGCAAAACTACTATGGATTTAAACTTAAGCCCATTGCCAATCCAGAGTTCCCAGTTATTGATCAATACATAGCAACGTTTGAAAAAGGTTTTTATGGACCAGAGATGAACGGTTCCATCGCTTTTCGTTGGGCAAACCGTGATGCCCTATTAAAGATAACACCAAGTTGGTTGCATGTAAAAAATACAGGCTCAGTTGAATCAGGCAAGCTTATCGTTTCGTTTGACGTGTCAACTATTGGTGAAAGGTCGGTGTGGCTTGATGTAGGTTCATCCAAGACGCTGGTTTTTTCGCCAGGCGACAAAACTAAGCAAGTTAAACTTGAAATTGAGCCGGATAGCCTTCCAACTGCTCTCCATATCTACAGTGACAGCCCAGGATTATTGCCAGGTAATGGTGATTCCAGGAAGCTTGCTTTCCAAGTGAGAAATCTGAAGATAACTGCTGCGGAGTAAAATTAAGCGCTGAAGTATCTTTAAAGGCTATTTTTTAGAAATGAGTATAGACAGTTAAAAAATATATAACTCGCCTATGTGTTTACTTTGAATATTAATACGGACTGTTCTAACATGATTCTTACAGATAAAACACTGACAGCCGCTCGAAAAAGGCTACTACAAATGCACTTTGAAAGTGGTGTTGGTCATATTGGCGGAAATCTTTCTTGCCTTGATGCCATGATGCTTACCTTCCATGAATACGTAGGCGATGAGGATAGATTTATCCTTTCAAAGGGCCATGCTGCTGGGGCGCTCTACATCACCCTATGGAGTCTTGGCCGGTTGTCTAATGATACTTTAAAGACATTTCACAAAGATAATACGTTGCTGGCTGGGCACCCGCCTGCTTCTGGTATTAATGATATTTTATTTGCAACGGGAAGCCTCGGTCATGGTCTTTCACTCGCGGCAGGTACTGCACTGGCCTTACAGCTTAAGGGACAAAGCGGAAATGTATATTGCTTGACTTCCGATGGCGAGTGGCAGGAAGGCTCTACTTGGGAGGCCATGATATTCGCGGCTCATCGTCGCTTAAGTAATCTGACGATACTGGTAGACCACAACAACCTGCAAGGATTTGGTAGCACTCATGATGTCGCATCAATGTCGCCGCTTACAGAGAAACTATCTGGTTTTGATTTGGATATTCAGTATGTGGATGGGCATGATCTATCTGCAATCAGGACTGCTATCGATAAGCCAAGCGATAAATGTCGAATCATTATTTTACAGACCATTAAAGGTCACGGGGTAAGCTTCATGGAAGATCGTATGGAGTGGCATTATTTGCCATTGAAAGAGGAACAATATAAGCTAGCGACCCAGGAGATAGAAGCACTATGAGACAGCAACTTTGTGATGCATTAGTTTCCAGATCGGTGAATCCAGATATGGTGTTTCTTACTGGTGATCTCGGCTTTATGGCATTGGAGCCCTTACAACAAGGCATGCAAGCCCGCTTTATCAACGCGGGTGTTGCTGAACAAAACATGGTTTCGGTAGCGGCGGCAATGGCTCGTGAAGGATTGGATCTGTGGGTCTATAGCATTGCACCTTTCTGTTATGCGCGGCCATTCGAACAAATCCGAAACGATGTCGCTTTTCACAATCTACCTGTAAAACTGATTGGTAATGGTGGTGGCTATGGATATGGTGTAATGGGGCCAACCCATCACGCGATTGAAGATTATGGCATCCTGTTGACACTGCCCAATATGCGCGTTTTTATACCGGTATTTGATGAAGATGTAGATGCCGTGATAAGTCATGCAGGCGCTGCACAGAATCCGTCCTACTTAAGGCTGGGTCGTGGCGAAATTCCTCTTGGATTTGAAGTCCCCAAGTATGCACCTTGGCGACAATTAACTGCTGGTGGTGGCATGGTAGTGATTGTCGCTGGTCCAGTTGCCGGGACTTACATTGATGCCTTTCAAAGCCTGCCAGAAGAAATACGCCCCAATTTCTGGATTGTGTCAGAGCTACCTTTAGAAAAAAATCCTCTGCCCCTTGAATTGCTTAAGCAAATGTCCGCACGACAAGACCTTTGTGTGGTGGAAGAACATGTCCGCCGGGGAGGCTTAGGTTCTGAGCTTGCGCTGCTATTACTTGAGAAAAAAATTGAAGTTGGAGCTTTCCACCACTTATATGCACGAGCCCACCATTATGCGACCTATGGCTCGCAAAACTTTCTCCGTGCTCAATCTGGTATTGATGTCAAAAGCGTGTTGGCTGTAGTGGCCCAAAAATCATTGGAGTTTTAATCTATGTCACTTGCTGTACACATTCATGCCTTGAAAGGACCTATCCTTGTTACGGGTGCCTCCGGTTTTGTTGGTGCAAACTTGTTCAAAATATTGATAGCGCATCGACAAGATGTATTCGCCGGCGTGCAGCGGGAAAAAGGCTGGCGACTGGCCGAAATTGATGATGAACACATTATTGCTGTAGATTTAAACGATTCAGCCGCTACTAAAAATCTGGTAGATTCGCTCGCCCCGAAAACAGTCTTCGATTGCGTATCCTATGGCGCTTATTCTTTTGAAGATGAATCGGCCTTAATTTACAAAACAAACTTTCAGTCGCTGGTTGACTTTGTTAATCTGCTGTCTGCGCATCCTATTGCCGCCTACGTTCACGCAGGAAGTTCCTCCGAATATGGCTCTAATTGCGCAGCACCAATAGAAACGGATCATTGCATCCCAAACAGTCACTATGCGGTTTCCAAAGTAGCTGCCGCTACCTATTTGCATCACATGGGAAAGGATCGAGAATTCCCGGCTATCAATCTTCGGCTTTACTCGGTATACGGCCCCCTTGAGGATTCTTCCCGTCTCATTCCTAATCTCTTGCGACATGCCTTGGTTGGTAAGTTACCGCCGTTTGTTGATCCAAATACTTCACGTGACTTTGTTTATGTGGATGACGTTTGTGCTGCATTTATAATGGCAGCAACAAAGATGCAGCCAGAAATCTATGGCGAAAGTTTCAATATTGGGTCAGGTATTAAAACAACTATAGCTGACTTGGCTGAGATTACCCGCTCGGTATTTGATATCACAGAAGAACCCCAATACGGCAAAATGGAAGGGCGTGCGTGGGATTTGGCTGAATGGTATTCCAATCCCGAAAAGGCAAAGACCCTCCTGGGTTGGCAACCAACATACAACCTGAAGGCCGGTTTAAAGGTATCTGCTGATTGGGTTGGTCAGCTTAGCGATTCGGAGTTTAAAGCAGGAACCAAAAAAAATGAACTCAATAAAAATCGAAGTGTCACCGCAATTATTGCTTGCTATAAGGATGAAGAAGCCATTCCTGTTATGTACCGACGGTTAACGGATACCTTTCAAAAAATAGGGATCGACTACGAGATCATCTTTGTTAATGATTGCAGCCCTGATAATAGCGCAGAAGTCATTCGAGAGCTTAGCGTCAACGATAACCGGGTTATCGGTATTTCACATTCCAGAAACTTTGGGTCGCAAATGGCTTTTCGTAGCGGTATGGAGCTTTCTACCAAGCAAAGCGTTGTTTTGCTGGATGGTGATCTGCAAGATCCTCCCGAGTTAATTGAGCAATTCCATCTGCAATGGGAACAGGGCTACGATGTGGTTTTTGGTCGCAGAGTTAAACGAGATATGCCTTGGTATTGGGGAATTCTTTATAAACTCTTTTACCGTATTTTCGCGGCATTCAGCTATGTCAAAATACCTCATGATGCGGGGGATTTTTCACTGATTGATCGCCGGGTGGTCGGCTGGATGTTGAAATGTCCGGAACGGGATCTTTTTATGCGTGGTATTCGTGCTTACGTCGGTTTTAAGCAGACCGGTGTCGATTACGTTCGTCCTGAACGCATGTTCGGAAAATCAACCAACAACCTCATAAAGAACATGGACTGGGCCAAAAAGGGCATACTTTCATTCAGTAATACACCCCTCACCATGCTTACCACAATGGGGGTCGCCTTATTAATAGGCTCGTTTATATTGGCAATAGTGACTGCTGCACTCAGATTTTTTTATCCCGATATCGCGCCGCGTGGTATGACTACAGTGCTGATAACTATTCTGGCGTTTGGCTCATTGAATCTTTTTGCTGTTGGATTGGTAGGCGAATATGTGGCAAAAATAATGGCCGAGGTTAAAGGACGACCTCAATTAATTCGTTCGGCTCTGATACGTAATGGTAAATCAACGGACTTATTGCCTGATGGCAAGAATGTTAATTAAGTATAATCACTGATCCACTTATCATGAAAGTTCCTATGTATATTATGCGTGCTTGCCCTATTTGCCAAACACCTGCCGAAAAGGCTTCTCTGTTTTTGGAAGAGAATATTGATCAAACTCGGATATCTGGATTTAGTTTTGCATCCCGTAAGGAGCCGGAATATATGTGTCACCGATTGTTGCGCTGTAGGACGTGCGATTTAGTTTATGCAAGCAATCCACCAGAGCAGGATGAGCTTGCGCATTCCTATCATGTCGCTGAATATGACAGCTCGGAGGAGGCTAATGATGCTGCGCAAGCCTACATAAAGGCAATGCAGCCTATCTTATTAAAGTTGAAACATAAAAATAGGGTTCTTGAAATTGGGTCAGGAACCGGTGTTTTGCTAGAGTTATTGAAGGATGAAGGATTTGCCGAATTAGTTGGAGTCGAGCCTTCATCTGCTGCAATAGCCGCAGCACCGGTGCATCGTCGTGATTGGCTACGGGAAGGCATCTTCAATGAGCGTGATTTTGAACCTGCTTCGTTTGATCTGATTTGTTGCTTTATGACCATGGAGCATGTACGCGACCCTATGGCGACAGCCCTAGCCTCTAGCAGATTACTAAGGCCTGGCGGTGCTTTTATCACAGTAACCCATGACTACGGCAGTCTGGTTAATCGGATGCTGGGAAAAAAGTCTCCGATAATTGACATAGAACACATGCAGCTATTTTCAAAGGTTAGCATTTGTGAGCTATTTAATCGATGTGGTTTGGATGATATTTCTGCCCGACCATTCATTAATCGCTATTCATTTGGGTATTGGCTGCGTCTTGCACCTTTACCCAAATCAGTGAAGCATCTATTAAAATGGGTCAGCGCGCATACCGGCATGTATCAACTGAAAATAGGACTAAACGTCGGTAATACAATTACAGCGGGTTTTAGACCAAATTCCTAGATCAACTATAACTATGCAAATATCTAAATTGAATCGTTTTGTGAGGTTTGTTGTTGTTGGCGGCCTAAATACCTTGTTTGGATTCGTAATCTATAGCATTTTTGCGCTCTCTGATCTATCAACCTTGATGGTATTAATTGTGTCAAATTTGATAGGCATAGCATTTAATTTTGTTACCACGGGCGGTCTGGTATTTCGTGACATGAGCTTAACTAAAATCCCACTGTTCCTTATCTGCTACGGTGTGATTTTTGTAATTTACTTGGAGTTAATTCAATGGCTTTCTCCAATTTTTGGCGGAAGGATAGTGGCAATGGCAATCATCGTATTGCCAATGGCGGTCTTGACCTACTTCATGCAGTCATGGTTTGTTTTTGGCGATAAATTAAGTTTTATGGGGAATATAATTAAACAACATTTACCTCAATTTCTGACTGCTAAATTTTCTATTACCAAGAGAAAGATAGTCTACGTGGTTTTTATGTTCGCCATTTTTACGGCGGCTTTTTGTAACTTTCAGCTTGTCACTTCATCACTTTATCACATTGATATGGCTTACTTACTGGAAGTCTTGGGATCAACAATGAAACTTGAAAAATAAAATGGAGCAATCAATATTATGATTAATAATGCGTCTAAAAGAAAATTACCGGCATTGTTTTTACTGAGTGGACTGAGCGAATCGATTTTATTGCCGACAATTCATGAGATTATAAGCAAATTCGGATTTTCTGCAGAAGCGGCTGATATCAGCGTCCTTATTGTTTTACTGATTTTTACTGGAGGCTTTGTTCTCTTCGCAAGTATAGGTGCACCCTACATAGAAAAAGCTCTAAACAGTCAAACACGGTTTTGGTTTGGTCAATTATTTTTTCTTATTTTACTTTTTTCTGCTTCAATAGTTACGGTATTATCAGGCGCTGAAACAAATTATTGGTTTGGATATGGTCAAAAAATTATAATTATTAGCGTATTTCTTATCCCCTTATTAATAACATTGTTTTATAGAATTAGTCCTAAGCTTGACTTACTATTATCAGTCCTGATCTATAGTTTTATTCTTTTATTCTATCTTCCATCTATTCTTCAGCCGCCTTGGGGTGTAATAGATTGGGGCCATTCGTTATATGTAATAAACGAAATTTTGGCTCCACAAAGTGGCAGTTTCCCGCTCATAAATTTCTCTGCACAATATACATCAATACTGGGGTATGTTTTTGACTTACTGTTTCGATCTCGTGGAAACATTGATCAAGCAATCTGGTTCTTAACTATCCTTGCACTTTCAACTATTGTAATTGCGCTCGCACCAGTTATAAGAGCATTCCCCAAAAACAAAAGCTATTTAGCGGTTGTTTTTATAATACCAGCCGTTTTTATCGTCAAGTTGAATGAAAATGGTTATTCCGGATCATTAAGTGCGCTATTTTCGGCACTTCCTATTCGTCTAATATTCCCGTCTGTTATTGTCTTACTACTTACCTCAAATCTATTTCGAGATAGAAAATTCGCCGGATGCATAATAATAGGACTCATCTGTTCCCTAGCAATACTCAACAATTTTGAAAGTGGTCTCGTAGCAACCATAGCGGCCTTAGTTGTTATTGTTTTATTAGGTATGCAAAAAAAATGGTTCTATCAAATAGTTATATTTCTTTCATCCATAATTGTCTCGCTGGTACTCATTCAATCGATATTTCAATTAGTCTATGGGAAGATAAATTTCCAGGCTTTAATTGATTTCGTCGGTGGATTTAGTAGTGGCTTTGGGGCATATCCTATGCCAGCTTTTGGGCTTTGGATATTTGCTTTTGTGTTTCTATCAATGGGGGCAATTATTTCTGCACTATATATTCACACTGAGGGGAAAGAAGAGAGAGGTAGAACTGATGCAACTGATAAAAAATTATTGTGTGCCGCAATAATTGCACTTTTTTGGGGGCTTTTCGGCATTGGAATGTCGCCGTATTATATTAATAGATCGATTGTCTCCGGACAGCTCCAATATATCTTATTTCCCGTATTCCTATCCAGTACCGGATTATTTCTTCTTCTTGTTGTTGCGCAGTCTTGCGGTCGAGCTGCATTTAAGAATATGGTCTTAATAATCGCCACACTACCGGGAGCAATTTCAACCGCTAGTCTAATTCAGCATCCCTCTGTTTATCTTGCAAAAGAGCGATTGAAACGAATGGAAAGTCCAGTCTCCCAAGTTTATAAACCACAAATCACTGAACTGAGTGAAGCCATAAATAAAATAAAAGAAAACCATGTGGATGAAAATATCGGTTTATTTACTAATTTTGGCTCTGTATTAGCAGGTTCATTACAAGTCCGGTCATACCTTCCGGTTAATAATCAGATGGACTTGGGCATAGTAAAAAGACCAATAGTGTCACAAATATGTACATCCTTACAACAAGATAAGAATACCTTTTTAATTACAATTGGTATCCAACACAAAACACTGGAAGTAATTGAAAATTGTGGCTATGTATTGTATATGAGCAAGCCTGATTACCAGATATATAGTAAGAAATAACAAATCAATGGAGTTAGACTCTAATGAGCAATTCTCATTATGGAATATTCAATAAAATCAATCAATTAAAAATAAAAAATTTTAATTTTGTTGTTTTTGACCGCAATCATTGCGGATTTGACCAAAAATGGTCAAAAATAATCATGATGCACAACACCAAAAATAAGTCAAATTTACAATCATTTGATTTAGAAGCAATTCCATAATGAGAATTGCTGGACTCTAATACTGCTACCTTAAAAACATAACCCATTGTATTACAATATTAAAAACTAATAATAGGGGGCGAATAATAGGGGACGTACCACGTTAGTCGCCCATATCCGGTTTTCCTATAATGGTGTTTATGTTAAATTTAAACTAAAATTACCTTCAGATTTATTCGTTTTCTCACATTAGAGATTTTTCTATGCCTACTATTAGTATGTTTTACGGAATTCTTGTATCAATGTATGTTTTCGATTCGGATAGGCATCATTTACCGCACATTCATATTCGTTATAATGAATTTAAGGCATCTATTGCTATTCCAAGTGGTGATGTGCTTGAAGGAGGGCTTCCCGTAAGGCAAATGAAGTTAATTCAGGCGTGGATTGAACTGCATCAGGATGACCTAATGGCTGATTGGTATTTAGCTACGAATGGTCAGACGCCTTTTAAGATCGATCCTTTGCGCTGAGTTGTGACTATGACACCTGACGTAGTACAAGTCAAACCACTGCCCGATTATTGTTTAGAGACGGTTTTTGAAAATGGCGAGCGACGCTGGTTTGATATGAAACCGTTACTTTCCTATCCGGCTTTTTCAGCATTGACTGAACAGAATCTTTTTATGAAAGCTTATATTGCATACGGTACAGTTGTATGGAACGATGAGATTGATCTTTCACCAGATACACTTTATCTTCATGGCCGTCCGTTATAAGAAAATATAACAAAATCAATGAAATAAGTAACAATAGAGTAACAATAGGGGACAGACGTTCGCAGTAACAACAATTTAGCTAGCGGGTTAAAGTCCCGCCCAAGGAGTTGTCCATACGCCTTGGTAGTACGAAGGAGCGGCGTTTGAGCAATCAAGGGTCGTG
>CAIVYW010000553.1 GCA_903910205.1 uncultured Methylococcaceae bacterium
CGATAGCGAAACCCATCAAATGCAGATGAAATAATAAAATCAATTAATCACACTGAATGTTTATGATGGGTTTCGGCTATCGCCTCTACCCATCTTACGAGTTAACAAGGGTGTTAATGATCACTTAATTAGTTTTTTTGACTCTTAACAAGGGCACTAACGACCAAACAATCGATTTTTTAATCCTTAATAAGGGGGTTAATGACCACTTAATTAGTTTTTTTGACCCTTAACAATAGCGCTAATGACCAAACAATCGATTTTTTAATCCTTAACAAGGGTGTTAATAACCACTTAATTAGTTTTTTTGACCCTTAACAAGGGCACTAACGACCAAACAATCGGTTTTTTAAACCTTAACAATCGTGTTAATTACCGCACATTCTATTTTTGTGCCCTAACTTGAATCAACATTTTGTTGCATGGCAGCATCATTAGCGTAACAAGAGCGTGATCTAAAAAATCAAGTTCGTAGGATGGGTAGAGCGATAGCGAAACCCATCAAATGCAGATGAAATAATAAAACCAATTAATCACACTGAATGTTTATGATGGGTTTCGGCTATCGCCTCTACCCATCTTACGAGTTACGGACTTAAAAATTTTTATGGGGTGCAAAATGTCGGCTATATGAATATAAACGGGATATAACATAAAGTCTCCCACAAGCTCTAACTTGTCTTATTTTGGAAGGTTGTAGCTTCCAAAGGATAATCAACTTGGCTGGATTAGGTTAATGATGGGAAGAGTGAGGTTCTCACCCTTAAGAACAATGCCGATGAAAGAGTACGTTTTTCGGCTGTTTGTGCAGGAAGGTCAAATCGATGTTAAAGCCATAAAGTGAACATCCTTGTTCTCTTTATGGATGACTAACTAACTAATGAATATCTTTCCAAAATTCTTTTTTCAGCAGATAAGCGATCACTAAAAAGAGCAGTAAGAATAATATGACATATTTTCCGATACGTTGTCTTTCTAGCTGTACAGGCTCACCCACATAAACCAGAAAGTTAACGAGATCATTCACGAATAGATCAAAATCTTTTTCTGATAAAGTGCCCGGCTCTTCAATGACGAGCTTGGTATATTCACCATAAATAGTTTTTCTTTGTTCTGCATGCTGTTCACCTTGTAGTTGCCAAAGAGGATTAGGCATTGCCGTATCTTTGAAGACTAAATTATTCACGCCTAAAGGTTTGCTCGTATCTATATAATAACTTTTTAGATAGCTATATAACCAATCAGCGCCGCGTGATCTTGCAATTAATGATAAGTCAGGTGGTTGTGTACCGAACCATTTTTCAGCATCGTGCTTGTTCATTGCGCTATGCAGTTGGTCATAGATACTGGCGCCTTCTGGTGCGATATCTTTAAGTACTTTTTGTGGATCAGCACCTACATCATTGGCAATGCGTAAATAACGAATATGTTTGGCTGAGTGACAACCTAAACAATAGGTTACAAAATGTTTTGCGCCACGTTGCAAGGATTCATTATTAGAAAGATCAATCCGTGCTGATTGCAGTTCTATTGCTTCATTCGCAACTGCGCCGAATGAGAAGGTCAATAATAATATGATGAGTAATTTTTTCATATCAATCTAAGCTCTCTATGACTTTTTTTGCTAAGCGAGTGGCTACATTTTTAATGCCAACCGGATTGGGACGCCTGTTAAAAAAGGAGCTTTTAAATGCAGGGTGGCCAATTTCAGTAGCAACAGGTTTTAACTCAGTAATTTCTTCAATAAGAGCAGGGATTTGCTCTTCAATAGCATGTAATTGCTCTTCAAGGCTATGGTCTTTCGTTAAACTTTTTGGAACAGGTTTAGTTTTTTCCCAGCGCGTATAAATGGGCATCAGTAAGAAGAAGCCAAAATAAATCGTCGTAAAAAGTCGTGCAAGAATGGTTGCTACAGGCGTGACCGGTTGTGTGCCTAAGTAACCTAATGCTATAAAACTGACGACAAATAAAAACAAGGCTTTTTTGAAAATACCACCACGATAACGGATAGATTTAACAGGGCAACGATCTAGCCAAGGCAATAAAAACAAGACGACAATAGATCCACCCATCGCAATCACACCGGCAAATTTATCTGGAATGGCTCTTAGTACCGAATAAAAAGGCGTGAAATACCAAACTGGCGCAATGTGCTCAGGCGTTTTCATAGGATCTGCTGGAATGAAATTAGCATGCTCTAGAAAATAACCGCCCATTTCTGGCATATAAAATATAACCGTAGCAAAGAATAGTAGAAAAACGGCAACGCCTACGATGTCTTTAACGGTGTAGTAAGGATGAAATGGAATACCATCAACTGGGTGTCCCCATGGGTCTTTAGAGTCTTTAATTTCAATGCCGTCAGGGTTGTTAGAGCCTACTTCATGTAGCGCGACTATATGCATAAATACCAGCATAACTAACACTAAAGGTACGGCAATAACGTGAAAGGCGAAGAATCTGTTTAAGGTCGCATCGGCAATAACATAATCGCCTCGAATCCAAAGCGATAAATCATCACCAATAACAGGAATCGCGCTAAATAATGAAATAATAACTTGAGCGCCCCAATAGGACATTTGACCCCAAGGTAATAAATAGCCCATAAATGCTTCGGCCATTAAGGCAACAAAAAGCAGCATACCAAAAATCCAGATTAATTCTCTAGGATGCTTAAATGATCCATACATGATACCTCTGAACATGTGTAGATAAATGACTATGAAAAATGCAGAGGCTCCGGTTGAGTGCATATAGCGAACTAACCAGCCCCAAGGCACATCACGCATGATATATTCGATAGAATCGAAAGCCAGCTTAGCATCTGGCTTATAATTCATGGTCAGTAAAATACCGGTAATGATTTGATTGACTAAAACCAGTAAGGCTAAAGAACCAAAAAAATACCAGAAGTTGAAGTTCTTAGGCGCGTAATAATGCGCCATATGTTCATTCCAAAATTTGGAAACTGGAAAACGATCTAAAACCCAATCGCCACATTCACTCAAACGGTTAGGTTTCATGCTTTTTTCTCCTCTGTAGATTCGCCAACAATGATTCGTGTATCGGTGATATAGCGATAGGGTGGGATTTCCAGATTAGTAGGGGCCGGTACGCCACGGTAAACACGGCCCGCTAGATCAAACCAAGAGCCATGACAGGGGCAGAAGAAACCACCTTTCCATTGTTCACCTAAGTCGTTAGGTGCTATTTCAGGACGAAAAGTGGGTGAGCATCCTAAGTGAGTACATAGGCCCACAGCGACAAAAATTTCAGGCTTAATAGATCGGCCAGGATTTTTGCTAGAGGGCGGTTGATCAGACTCATTAGAAAGAGGATCTCTAAGATCCTTATCTAAGGTCTTTAATGTGTTAAGAACGTCAGGTGTTCTATTAAGAATCCAAACAGGCTTTCCTCGCCAAGCAACCCTAATAAGTTGTCCTGCTTCAATTTTACTGATATCAACTTCAACAGGGGCTCCAGCGGCCATGGCTTTTACACTAGGCTGCATTTGTGCAAGAAAAGGGATAGCTAAGTAGCCCGAGCCGACAGCTCCAACCACGGTCAATGCCGAGGTTAGAAACTGGCGTTTAGACTTATCGACGCCTTTATTATTCATTATAAAACTCTCCTGATTATATAGCGGCATTGCAGCGCTTTC
>CAIVYW010000554.1 GCA_903910205.1 uncultured Methylococcaceae bacterium
CGAAAGGATTGCTAAAATGAAAGCAAAAGAAATTAAAAGAGCAGACAGAAGTTTTGATTACAGTATTGAAGAAATGACCCCGCAGCAAGAGTCTGCGTGGGAACTCGCTAGAGCGGAAACGCTAGCGAGTCGTGAAGCTGGAATCCCGGTCGAGCATTATGACTGGATGGATGCTGGTGAGGTCGAGGACATTTCATAGTCCCTCTGCAGTAGGTAGTAAATCTTTCAAGCCCGGTCTTACCGGGCTTTTCTTTTAGAAAGGATTTCATGAAAGCGATTAAACGAATCAAACGCGAATTCGTAGAATTCACCGATGCTGAATTGATAGCAGCTAAAGGCAAGATTCTTGTATTTGATATTGAATGCTATTCCAATTATTTTCTCATTGCTTTTAAGTGCGTTGAATCAGACAAAGTTGTATATTTTGAATTATCACCGGATGCAGCTTTAGATATTCCAAAACTCAAATGGGTTATACAATCGTTCTGCTTAATAGGTTTCAATTCAATATCTTATGATATTCCTATAGCATGGCTATCAATTAGTGGAGCATCGACGCGAACGTTAAAAGAAGCAACTAATTCTATTATCCTTTACGGATACAGACCAAAAGCTATTGAGGAAGAATATAATTTTATTATTCGGCATTCAAATCATATCGACTTAATAGAAGTTGCTCCACTTGAAGCATCATTGAAAACATACGCCGGAAGACTTCATTGTAAGCGTATGCAAGACCTTCCTTTTCATCCTGATCTTGCTTTAACAAAAGAACAAGCCGAAATTGTACGCTATTACTGCATCAATGATCTTGACAATACCCAATTGTTATATGAAGAATTAAAGCCACAAATAGCACTACGCGAACAAATGAGCGTTGAATACAATCAGGATTTACGCTCTTTATCTGATGCACAAATTGCCGAAAGTGTTTTGTCAAATGAGATAGCTAAAATTAAAGGTCATCGTTCAAAGCGTCCTAAAATTGAGCCTGGAACATCATATAAATATAAAATTCCATCTTATATACGATACAAAACAGACTCGCTAAAACGTATATTAGAATTAGTGCGTAATGCTGAATTTGTCATTGCTGAAAACGGTACTGTTATAATGCCGTCTGCTTTAGACGGACTTGAAATTAAAATAGGAACGTCTGTTTATCGCATGGGGATAGGAGGTTTACATAGTTCTGAAAAATGTGTTTCCCACAATATTGATGATGAAACTTTGCTTTGTGATGTTGACGTTGAAAGTTTCTATCCCAGAATTATTATAAATCAGGGTCTTTATCCCAAACATTTAGGAAAGGATTTCTTGAACGTTTACGAAACTATTGTTAATAGAAGAATTAAAGCTAAACACGAAAAGAATAAAATTGTTGCTGATAGTTTAAAGATTACAATTAATGGTTCATTTGGAAAGTTAGGTTCAAAGTATTCCGTTTTATATTCACCTGATTTAATGATACAAGTTACAATTAGCGGTCAACTTAGTTTATTAATGCTCATTGAGCGAATAGAACTTGTGGGAATCCCCATTGTATCGGGTAACACTGATGGAATTATTATTAAATGTCCTGTTAGCAGATATGACGAACTTAAAAACATTGTCAGCATGTGGGAAATAGATACAAGATTTAAAACGGAAGAAACTAGATATAAAGCTGTTTATTCTAGGGATGTTAATAATTACATTGCTGTGAAAACAAACTTGGGTGAAGGAAAAGAACGTTATCTTGATGAACGATTGGGATTAAAAGCTAAAGGCAGTTATTGTGAAAGAGGGTCTACGGGAAATAGTCAATTATCTAAAAATCCTGAATTGCTTGTATGTAAAGATGCAATCTTTAATTTGATAAGATTTAATACACCTATCGAAGAAACAATAAATAATTGTAAGGATATAACTCGTTTTGTAACTGTACGAATGGTCAAAGGTGGAGCGGTTAAGAACAATATTTATCTTGGAAAAGTGATTAGATGGTATTACGCAAAAAATGAAATTGGAACAATTAACTATAAAAAAACTGGTAATAAAGTTCCTCGTTCGGAAGGCGCAAGGCCCTTAATGGATTTACCGGATGAATTTCCAACTGATATTGATTATCAATGGTATATTAATGAAGCAAATGATATATTACGAGATATTGCATTTTTAGATTCTCCGCAAAAAGTTAAACAATTAACGTTTTTCTAGTATAGTTTTCAAAATAATTCTTGACATAGTTGGAGAGTGAAAAATGTTAGAAAAACGCAAAGGTGTGACAAAAGATACTAAAGGTTGCGAGTTTCCTTATGAATTTTTGGGAAGTTATGAATGGGAGTTGAACAAAAACAATAAGCTTGTAAAGGTTTATGATTACAAGCTTTACGTTGCAGTTTGGTGGAATGATATTAAAGCTATTTCATTAAAAGAATTAAAAGAAATGGTCGGCAATATCTAATTTTATAGTGAAATAATTCTTGACACAATATCAGAATTATGAGATAAGAAATTAACGCTTGAGTGAAGGCGAAACAAAAAAACAACTAGATGAAAGGAAACGCTAAAATGAGATTCTTAGAAGCAGCGCGAAAGTTGGCAAAGAGCGGATTGTCATTTGAATTTGCGATTGGGAATTCAAATGACAAGATCTTCAGAAATTGGAAACCTGAATTGAGGGAATTGCATCCTGAATTCTCTCATGTTGACGTTCTACCTGATGATGACGAAAGACATCATCGAGTGATATGGGAAAGAGTTTAATAGAAAATCCCCTGTAAGCTTTCGTTTACAGGGGATTTCTTTGTCATTTCGCTAACTTGCAAACGCCTGTCTCAGAATGGCTAGAAATGGCCTTCTCGCGCCTGTTTCAGAGGACGTGTTAAGACTCGTTCATCCCTTCAAAAGTCCCTTCACGTCCATTCTGAGCACTCGGCACAAGCTTACTTTACCTGCAATTCCATCGAAATTATCGAGATATCTCCTTTGTAAATATCCAGGACACAATCAGGGGGCGTCGATATTGTTAGCAATAACATTATTAATGCCAATTCCCACATTACGGCAACCATTGGCCCCAGATCGTGCACCATATGCGCTGTTACCCGTAACAACATTATAGTCGGCTGCGTCTACTAGTAGTACTGTATAAAAAGTATATGTGCCAGAAATATTTGCCGTTTTGTTACCGGTTACTATATTCCCCACAGATTCTTGAATTATTGAATAACTTCGTAATATCAAACCAGCAGGATATCCGGTAGTACCCAGATCAAAAAATGAGTTGTTATTGATTCGACTATTAGTAGCCCCATAAAAGGTCACTGCGCTATTGCTTTGGCCTGTAAAATTATTTCCAGAGAACGATCCATAAGAGAACCCATAAAGATAACTCGCCTGCCCACCTAGAAACGTATTACCATCTATAGTTGCTTCCTTAGCACTGTTCCACGCTGTACCGTCTGGTACATTGTTAAATAGAATAGGCACATCAAAGTTAGAAACATAGTTATTTTTAAACACAGCACGGGTTGTGTAGGCAACCTGAATCCCAACTGTGGAATTGCCAGTATATCCATATAGACTGTTATTTTCGTAATAGATATCTAGTGGCACGCTTCCCGGCTCACCCAATGCCGCTCCGCCGTGATATATATTATATGCACTATTGCCTATGAATTTTATTCTTTGAGTTTGCGTGGGAAGAGAGGTATCCGCCATTGCACCAGCAATAAATCCAGTTAACGTATTATTAGCTCCAGTTCCTTCTGCTATATTATGGGAAAAAACGATATCCGTCGCCCCATTCCAGGCATTAAACGCACCGTTTGAACCTGTGCTTCCCCCATTGCCTGATGCATAATTATCGCTAAAAACGCATTCGACCGCACCATCCGCTTCGTAGCCCATATCCACTATTCCGGTAACGCGACAACGAGTTACCATGATATCCTTTGGAATTAATGTACCCAAAACACCAGATCCTTGAATGCCATCCCCGCCCCTAACCAACCATATACCATAACCGGCTGGATTTATGACTACCACATTGTCAATAGTCCCACCCACCACACCATCATATATAACGCCATTATGGCCTATGCCACCTAGATCAATAGCTAAATCAGCAACATGAATATTCCTATTTATTGCTAACGCAAAGCCGGTATTGAGAATGACGCCAGCACTGTAAGTATTGTCATAATTTTTAAGGACTGTTCCAGCTCCTGCTCCTCTTAAGGTTGTGTTGTCGGGGATCAACAAACATCCAGTTCCACCATTTGAGGCGGTGAGGGAGACATTGAAAGTCCCAACAGGCAAAATGACCGTTCCACCGCCGACAGCGCCAGCAGCATTCAAGGCGGCCTGGATTGCGGCCCGGTCGTTGGCCGCGCCGTCGCCCACCAACCCCAGCGGCGCGAAAATCCCTTGCGTGGCCTCGATCGACGGGATATTCGCCGGAGTAAGCGCCGCGCCCGCCGTTGACTGCGCTATGGCCTGCGCGTTCGTGGCGGTGGGCAATTGAGGCTGAATAATCGTTTGTCCTGCTATCCCTGTATTAATCCCTGTATTAATCCATATTAAACTTATCAACAATCCATACAAAACTTTTTTCATATTAGCCCTTTCTTATTTCCAAATTTCAAAAGCCGCGCCAGAAGCAGAATTAGAAAGTATTCCTTTAGCTGCCAATGGCATAACTGTTGTTCCTGAATTGAGTATAATAACAGTGGTTGACGCATCAGGAAGTAATATTTTAGCAGTACCGGCATTACCGCTAGGCACGTTTATTTTAAGCAATTTTCCAGGCGTATAAATCGTTCCAACATTCATTTTAACGCTTCCACTTATAGAAAGGTTATTGGCATCATTTACCGCGCCATCATCACCAACGTAAATCAAACGTGTATCAGTGAATTTATATATGGTGTGAACAGCAATATTAACAGGGAAAGTAACATTAACTCCATCCTTAGTTGTTAATGTTACAGACGAGGAACTTGTGTTAACATACATGTTTATTGCATTTGCGTTACCAACGAAAAACATCGAAAACATTACTACAAAAATAAACAAACGTTTCATTTTAATTTCTCCTTAATGAACAATACATAATTGATCTGGATCAAGACCAGTTCTATACAGCATTCCCGCTGATAATCCCCCTGTAATTGCTAAAGCGTTTGACAAATAAACTGGAACACTTGACAATATTAAACTTGCAAAAGTTGGTGTAGAGGATAAAGCGTCTTGTTTACCATCAACCGCCGTTTTGACCGTCTTAGTTGTGGGCACATCCTCATCGGAATTATCTGCTAATGTTGTTACGGTTGATATCCATCCGATATCAATTTTATTATTGCTACCTGCTTTGGGAACGTTATACGGTCCTGGTGTTTGAGTTGCAATGCTACTCATCTTAATACTCCTATAATTTACCGTATGTTAAAACATAACCGCCTGTTTCATCCGATACAGCTAGACCACTTTCATCTTTTAACCAATATTTCGGATTATCTATTGATAAGCCGCTTGGAGAAAAGCTATATTCAGTAACTTCACTAACTTTTTGGTGCTCTTTTCCAAAATTATTAAAACTTGGGAATTTAAAATATAGGGATTTACCTTCCATTGCCGTTTTAACATTGTAAGGATATCGATAGATATAGGTATTTCTGTTTGCTTCACCGCCTATGTAACAGAATGAAGAATCTAAAGCGTGGTCTCCTATTGGTGTATTAAAATTTCCTCTGCTTAAAGGATTGTCAAAAGTATATTTATATAAGTCTGTCAAATGTACACCGTAATAAAAGATGATCTCACCATCTACCCATAGTATAGCGTCCGTTGTTGTCAATGTTCCTGTCGGATCACCATCGCCTTCGGGAACTTCACCCATAGAAACCGTTGTATCAACTTCTAAAATGTTAGTATTATCTGGATCTGAACCAGTTGGATAATCAGCGGTTAAAATGCCAAATATTGAAAGTCCATCGAACTTTTTCAGTGCTCTATAAGCAGTTCCATTGCTTGAAACGTTAGGAATGCAACCTCCCCATGAAGAATTCTGGCCAGCTAAACATATCCATATTTCAGCTTTACCATTTGTTAATTCACTAGGAGGTTCAAAAAATAAAGGAACGGCAACATCACCGGGATCAGCGTGTGTATCATTAATATAACTATCTGTCAATTGAGGTTGCATAACATGAGCATGATGTAATCCCAATTCCCATTCATCAGCGGTAATTGTAATTTTGCCTTGATCGTCTTCTTCAATTTCAGTTATTTGGACCATTTGGTTAACTAAACCCAAACGTGATTCACTTAAGGATATTAAATCCATAGGTTCAAGATCAATGTGCTTCCAACTTACATCAAATTTATAAGTGTTAAGTATATATAATTCGCGTTGCAATCTCAACTGCGCTACAAATTGGGACGACATCGGGTTACAAAACCAATGCATTTGAGTTGATTGCAAAGAACGCACTCCATATAATTCTATGGCGTTTTGATCTTTAGCCTCTACTGTTTCAGGATTATATTGTTCAGACCTATTCAAAAATTCTATTTGAATATCGTTATATGCGTCGGCAGCCCGCTTCCTTGTTATTTTGATAGGGTCTTCGCCATCAGTATATATGAAATCATCATCGGTTAAATTTACCAAAGCTGTTACATTTGGAGTAAATGACCTATCATTTCCACTAATAGCAGTATCACCATAAGGAATTATTTTTAATATGCCATCGGACCAAAGCAAAGCAGAATTTAATGTGTCAAGCATATCTTGCAATGTTTGGTCAGCGCCTTGTTGACTATTCAGAACAGGTGATATAAGCAAATTAGCAGACCTACAATAATTTGAAAATGCGGTCATATCTCCAAGATAAGCAAAACCCACACCATGAGAAGCATTAGTTAAAAAATCAGTTACGAAATCAGCAGGATCACAATCAACTTTTCCAGAAACGTTTTGACATAATCCTTCAATTTCGAATGTAATGTTGGGAATAGCGGCTGATGAACCTAAATTAATGTTTGATCCTGCAACGTAAGCAAGCCTATGATAAGGTAAAGCTTGTGTAGGATGATTTGTTGTTAAATATCCCCATACAGTCTGATCGATTGTTCCAAGATAAGCTGTTAACCCTAAGTTGGCCATTGTCTTACGTGTTGAACCATTCCAAACACTAGCTATTCCGTTTATCGAACCTTCACATAATCCTATCATAGCTGCTGTTGTATATGTATATGAGCTTCCACCTTTACTGTCGCCACCTGCACCTTTACCACCAGAAGATTGGGAATGTGATTGAAAATCACCGCACCATATAAGATTTCCCGCAATTCGTGCTTGACCATATACAAGTTGAATACACATTCCGTAAACAGAAGTTTGCACCTGTATTCCTGTAAGGACTACAGGTTGACTTGCGTTTGATCCGCTACCAAATATTCCACCCATCATTCACCCCAAACATTAGGACGATAGAAACCATAAAAATGATTTGCTAAAGATACGTTTCTAATAATATCGTCAATTACAACACACCGAGCTTCAGAATAAGCGTGAATAATGCTAGTTTTATCAATTATTATAGCTCCATGGCACACGACACGACCAAATTTAAAAAGCGCAACGTCACCGGGAAGTTGATTATTTTTTATTTTATGAGCAAATTTTTCAATCCATCCTAAATATATTTCCTCATTTCTATGAAGCATAAAATCTTTATTATATACACCTGGATCAAAATTAGGAATTATTCCAGGTAAAGCCGTTGAATAAACAGCAATTAGTATTTGCCCACAATCAACACCC
>CAIVYW010000555.1 GCA_903910205.1 uncultured Methylococcaceae bacterium
AGGAATGAGCACGAAATAATGTAGTCAAGTAGCATCCATATCCTCCTATTTGAAAAATGAGGGGGGGGGGGCGGTTCTATTAAAAATTACATTGGGTTATTTGTGTAACTAAAGCAGGTACTAAAAGGTAACAAGTTTATTTATACTGCGGCAGTTAGTAACTAAATGCCTATATTGTGTAGTACACAGGTTGATGCGCTCTAGTTGTTTGTTATTTATAAAGATTAAGTGTTTGAGTCAAAAATTTTAAATCAAGTCGTGGTTAGTTAGTTAAACATTAATGTCACATCTTATAATAAGCTGTGGGTGCTTCCATTAATAGAGTGAACTCTCTATATAATGTACTTTTAGGGCTATTGACCTCCAGCATAAAATGCAAAAAAGGCTCTTTTACGGCTTCTTTGGAGCTTAATGTAATATATAACGATCCATCTGCTAAAGTTTTTGTCGAAAAATTTATTTTTGATAAAAAAGCTATCCATGGCAAACCTGCTTCATCAAATTTAGTTTGAGACGCTAAATTTACTTTTATATCTGCTGTATTTTCATCATTTGAAACCACCAGTAAAATACCGGCATTTAAATTCTGATTAAGTTTCGAATGCAGGGTAATGTCACCGATGCCTAAAGCATAACTACTAACAGGCATCCATAAGGTTAATACCACTAATGTTTTAGCTAGAATAGACATAGAGTTCTTCAGGTATCAATTTTATTTTTAGATATGATACCAGAAGAAACTGAACTTAGATGTAGTTTTTTATTAAAAGCTCTGCAATTTGTACACTATTTAAGGCTGCTCCTTTACGAACATTGTCGCCAACTACCCATAAATCAATGCCTTGCGGATGTGAAATATCTTCTCTTATCCGTCCAACAAAAACATCATCATTGCCGGATGACTCAGTCACTGCGGTAGGATACCCGCCATCTTTACGTACATCGAGCACGGTAATACCTGGGGCTTTTTCTAATAACGCTTTCACAGCGTCTGCGCTTATTTTTGTACGAGTCTCAATGTGTACTGCCTCTGAATGTCCAAAAAAAACGGGAACCCTTACGGCTGTAGCATTAACTTTAACACTATCATCGCCCAGAATTTTTTGTGTTTCCCAAACCATTTTCATTTCTTCTTTGGTGTAGCCATTGTCCATAAAGACATCTATTTGCGGCAATACATTGAAGGCGATTTGTTTAGGATACACGCTAGGGCTAATAGCTTGCAGATTAAGAAGATTAAGTGTTTGTTTACCTAATTCCTCTATGGCTTCTTTTCCAGTTCCGGAAACGGCTTGATAAGTACATACATTAATTCTTGTGATACCCACTGCATCATAAATGGGCTTTAATGCCACCAGCATTTGTATGGTTGAGCAATTTGGATTAGCAATAATGCCGCGTTTTTTGTAATCAATGATTCTTTCTGGGTTAACCTCTGGAATAATCAAGGGAATATCGTCATCATAACGAAATTGAGAGGTATTATCGATGACTATACAGCCCGCTGCAGCAGCAATAGGGGCATATATTTCAGAAATGGCCGCACCTGGGGAGAATAGACCAATTTGTGCCTTAGAAAAATCAAACGTAGCTAAATCTTGAACTTTTAATGACTCACCCTTAAAAGCAATGCGCTTACCTACTGAATTACTGCTCGCTAGTGCATAAACTTCGCCTACAGGAAAGTGTCTCTCCTCCAAAATGGACAACATAGCTTCACCAACCGCACCCGTCGCACCAACGACTGCAACGTTATAAACTTTAGTCATTTATGATTACCTTTTATACATCAAATTTTGTTAAATGAATGTTCACACTAGATTCAATCAAGAATAGCAAACACTTTTTGGGTAATCTCATCGACACTACCAACACCAGCAATAGAATTAAATTTAACCTGCTGCTTGGCTGCCGAATAATAATCGACTAAGGGTTTAGTTTGCTCATGATAAACGTTGAGTCTGGTGCGCACCGTTTCTTCTTTATCATCGTCTCGTTGTATCAATGCTTCTCCAGAAATATCATCAACTCCAGCCACTTTAGGTGGGTTAAATTCGGTATGATAGGTTCGGCCAGATTGTAAATGAACTCTTCTTCCTGCCATACGTTTTACAATTTCTTCATCCGCGACATTAATTTCAATAACAGTATCGATTTTAACGCCCATAGCATTCAATCCTTCTGCTTGTGCAATGGTTCGAGGAAAACCATCTAGCAAAAAGCCGTTCACACAATCCGCTTGTGTAATTCGTTCTTTAATTAATCCTAAGATAATGTCATCAGACACTAAGCCACCAGCATCCATAACCTGTTTAGCCGCTATGCCCATAGGCGTGCCTTCACGTACAGCTGCACGTAACATGTCACCTGTTGAAATTTGCACTATGGCATATTTTTTCGTAATAAATTGAGCCTGAGTGCCTTTACCTGACCCAGGACTTCCTAATAAGATGATGCGCATCGTTGTCTCCATTGCGTAGCAATGACTCGTTTTCATTAAAAACAAAAGTCTATTTCATTATAAAAAATTATTGCAGTGTATTTTATAACACTAATTATTTTTCTACCGTTATTTGTAAAGCAAGAATACGTCATATCAGGCAGTCTTCGGGCTTGATATGACGCTTTAATACCTTGAAGCTTTATTTTTTGATGATACTAATACCTTTTAATAGATTCAAAGCCTCATGTAACGCATAATCTTGAGTTTCTACAGCATCCTTGTCTTTTCCTCCCTCTTGTTTGCCATCATTAGCAGCTTTACTATTCTGTAAATGATGTGATAAATCGGCTTCTTTAATGGGTGTAAAGTCGGTTTTGTCTAAAGCTTCTAGCTTTACACGTGACAAAGCGATATCGGGTTCTATCCCTTCAGCCTGTATTGAGCGACCTGAGGGCGTGTAATAACGAGCAGTAGTTAACTTTACCGCAGCTCCGTTACTGGTCGGTAAGATGGTTTGTACTGAGCCTTTACCAAAGGACTTTTCACCCATAATTACAGCACGTTTTTGATCTTGTAAGGCACCCGCAACGATTTCTGACGCAGATGCAGAACCGGCATTAATTAATACTACGATAGGCGCACCATTAATCAGATCTTCACCCGCGGCATTAAAACGCATTTCAGAGTTTTCGATGCGACCTTGTGTATAAACGATCAAGCCGCTTTTTATAAAGGCATCACTGACTTCAACGGCCGCATTTAAAACACCACCGGGATTATTTCTTAAATCAAGCACTAAGCCTTTTAATGCTCCGCCATTTTCTTTTTTCAATGTAGAAAGGGCTTCTTTAAGACTATCGCCAGTACCTGATTGAAAACTACTAATACGAACATAACCGTAACCCTTATCTAAGCTTCGACTTTTAACGCTTTTAACTTTAATGATGTCTCTAGCTAAGGTTAACTTAAGTGGGGCTTCTTCACCTTCACGAACAATAGTCAAAATTATTTTACTACCAGGTTCGCCCCGCATGAGTTTAACGGAATCATTTAAACTCATGCCTTTTACGGGCTTATCATCTAGCTTGATAATAAGATCGCCGGTTTTTATGCCGGCCTTTTGTGCAGGCGTATCATCAATGGGTGAAACTACTTTTATAAAGCCATTTTCCATAGTTACTTCTATACCTAAACCACCAAACTGCCCAGTAGTACCTTCTTTTAATTCTTGATATTCTTCACCTATCAAATAGGCTGAATGTGGATCAAGCCCACTTAACATGCCTCGAATGGCATCTTCTAATAACTTCTTATCAGAAACGGGCTCAACATAATCTCTTTTTATACGGCCGAAAATTTCTGTGAATGTTCGTAAATCTTCATAAGGCAAAGTTTCGCTATCACTGACAACATCCGCCTTATCTTTCCCAGCTAGTACGGTACTAGAAATACCTATACAAGTACCTAACATTATCCCTAAGGATAAAACCAAAACAGCTTTCTTTTTTAGCATGTGTCTTAAAACTCCAAATCTACGGTTTTTTTTTTTACATTCTATCATTTAAAATTTTTTTTTGAGTCTATCTTAAAGATGACACCATTCTTGTGGGTCGACTGGGGTACCATTTTGACGTATACCAAAATATAAGCCGGCTTGACTACGTCCTCCGCTCTGCCCTACGGTAGCTATAATATCACCAGATTCTACCCATTCATTTTCATGTTTATAAAGGCTCTGATTGAAGGCATACACCGTCATATAGCCATGTCCATGATCAATAATGAGTAACATACCGTATCCCACTTTCCATTGAGCATAAACAACTTTACCTTCTGTCACTGCTTTGATCTCAGCCCCCTCATTGGCTTCAATCAACACACCATCCCAATGACTATCTGCACGAGGACTACCAAAAGTTTGAGCTAAACGTCCTTTAATGGGCCAAGGCAAGCTGCCTTTAAGCGTAGTGAAATCACCTTTAAACTCGCTCTTGCTCTGCTCTTGCTCTTTATTTTCCCCAACATTAATAGCAAGCTCTTCATCGGTAATAGGTAAAGAACTCATTAAGTTTTTAAGACTGATTTCATTTTCCCGTAACTGACTTAATTGATGTTCATTACTGGAATAATCTTGCTTTATTTTGGCAAGCAAGGCATTTCTTTGTTTTCTATCTTGATCTAAAAGTGCTTGCTCAGCCTTTTTATCCTCAAGAGCTTGTTGTAATAATTCTGTTTCTGTTTTCTTTTGTTGGTCGAGCTTTCCTAATAGTTTTACAGCGGCTTCTTTATGGCTCAAATTTTTTAAGCGCTCTTTATTAATGTAATTAAAATAAACCATTACACGCGCGGAAATAAAGGGATCTTGCTGATTAAGGATTAATTTCAATCGTTGCTCATGGCCCATTAAATAAGCCGCTCGAACCTGCCCTGCCAATTCTTTATTTAAGGACTCAATTTCACGCTTATAGGCTTTTATTTCTTGCTGAATTTGCGCTATACCTTGTCGTTGTTGCTCAATAAGAGATAGCTGTGCTTTTAATGAGGTCGCTGTTTCTCCGTAGTGTTTTTCTATATCAGCCAACATACCTTCCGTACCGATTTTCTGTTCCGAAAGACGCTGCATATCTTGTTTGACATCAACAATATCAGATTCAACTTTATTAAACTGAGGACTAGTTTGTGAGTTCCCAGCATAAGCTGATCTATACCCATAGATCAGCATTATGAACAAGCACAGTGTTATTTTCATTACCTACTATTTAGAAATAATCAGAGACCTACCTGTCATTTCTTCAGGTTGAGGTACACCTAAAATAGCCAACATCGTAGGTGCTAAATCCGACAAGCCACCGCCATCAGCCAAGGGTTTGTCTCCACAGACATAAACTAACGGCACTTGATTAACGGTATGTGCAGTGTGCGGCTGCCCACTGTTTTTATCAACCATTTGCTCGATATTACCATGATCAGCCGTCAACAAAAGCTGTCCTCCCACCACTTTTAAAGCATCAACGATGCGCTGCAAGCATTTATCAACGGCTTCAACAGCTAATACTGCGGCGGGAATAATGCCGGTATGACCAACCATGTCGCAATTGGCGTAGTTGCAAATAATCACATCATATTGGCCGCCTGTAATCGCCGCTACTAAATGATCTGTGACTTCGGCCGCATTCATTTCTGGTTGTAAATCATAGGTTCTAACTTGAGGCGAAGGCACTAATATACGATCTTCTCCAGGAAATGGCGTATCAATTCCACCATTAAGAAAGAAAGTAACATGCGCATATTTTTCGGTTTCAGCTAAGCGCAGTTGCTTCATACCTAATACTGATAAATATTCACCTAGACCATTTTTAATATCAACAGAGGGGAAAGCAATATCATAACCAAAATCCTGATGGTACTCGGTCAACGTGCAGAAATAACCTGTGTGCGCTGCATGTTGTCTATCAAAAGCAGTAAAGTTAGGCAAGGTTATGGCTTGAGAAATTTCTCTAGCGCGATCCGCTCTAAAATTCATAAATACAACAGAGTCATCAGGGTCAAGAGCAACCGTTTGACCTTGAGCATCTAAAATAGCGGTGGGTAATACAAATTCATCGGTATCGCCTTTTTCATAAGCACGGGCTAAACCTGCTAATGCCGAGCTTTCTTTAGCACTGGCTTCGCCTTTTGTAATTAAGTCATAGGCTAGCTTGACTCGATCCCAACGATTATCCCTGTCCATCGCATAAAAACGACCCGTAATTGAAATAATTCGGCCTACGCCTAATTTTGCAAACTTAGCTTCTATCAATTCGATAGACGAAGTAGCGCTTTTAGGTGGAACATCACGCCCATCTAAAAAAGCATGTAAATAGATTTTAGTTAAGCCGCGTGCCGCTGCTAATTGAATCATAGCCAAAATTTGTTGTTCATGGCTGTGTACGCCACCCGCTGACAACAGTCCCATAATATGCAGAGCTTTACCTTTGTCTTTTGCTAGATCAACAGCACGACATAAGACCGAATTAGTGAAGAAACTAGCATCTTCAATAGCATCATTGACCTTAGAGAAATCTTGTGGAACATAACGTCCTGTACCGATATGAATATGCCCTACTTCCGAGTTACCCATTTGGTCATCAGGCAAGCCTACTGATCGACCTGAACAATTTAGTAAAGTCATAGGGTAGTCTTTTTGCAACTGATCCCAACAAGGTGTATTGGCCATAGCAATGGCATTATTTTCTTGCTCCAACGTGTAACCGAATCCATCAAGAATCAATAATACTAACGGTTTTGGTTTGTTCAACATTTTCAAATTATCTCCAAGCACTAACAATAAAACCCCTTATCATTTAATAGAAAGGGTATCAATAATAAACAAGTCTGTATTAAGCATTACCTAAATTCAATAAAAGAAGGTATCATTTTCATCGAATGATTGGTTTTGATAGAACAGCAGGTAATGATTATATTAATACACGTTGCTAACACTTGTGTATAAATAATTACTCACCTGTAACTTTCTGGTACGTTGAATGGTCAAAAATATTGAAAATCAGGTCGCACCAATAGTTTGATTTTCAATATTTTTTATCGCTCAAAGACTATATTTTCCCATCCACTTAACCTATAAATATTTCATGGAACGTTACTTAGACTTTATTTTAAATCACTATATTTTATCACTGGCACTTGCAGTCGTTACTTATCTCTTAATTCAAGAGTTGTTTGACACTGCATTTAAGAAATTTACCGGTATATCACCGCTATTAGCGGTCGCAAAGATGAATGATACTGACACTCTGGTTATCGATGTGCGAGATGCAACTGATTTTGCTCCTAGCCATATTGAGCAAGCCATTAGTATGCCTTTAGGTAAATTAGCAGAAGATATTTCTAAAATATCTGAGCATAAAAATAAACCTGTGTTAATCGCTTGCTTAAATGGCACACGGGCAGCATCTGCAGGAAAAATTTTAACTAAAGCAGGTTTTGAGCAGGTTTTTGTTATTACGGGTGGCATGCAAGCTTGGGAAAATGACTACAAACTACCGATAAAAAACAGCAGTAAAAAACAAGCAAGAACAAATGGTAGCAACGTTATCGTTGTCTCTGAATAATCTTTAATTAACCTAATAATGACCTAACGCCATGGCTGAAGAACAACAAACATCAGAAAAACAGTTTGCTATACAAAAAATATATACTAAAGATTTGTCTTTTGAGACTCCCAGTTCGCCTAAAATATTTACTGAGAAATGGGAACCTTCCGTAGATCTTAATCTTAGCACTCAAGTACTTCCTTTAGAACAATCGTTATATGAAGTTGCTCTCACTGTAACTATTACGGTAAAAAGCATTGATTCTATAGCTTATTTGGTAGAGGTCAGTCAAGCAGGTATATTTACCTTAAGTGGGTTTACTGAAGAAGAAATGGGACCTATGCTCGGTAGTTTTTGCCCTAACATTCTTTTTCCTTATGCACGCGAAGCCGTTTCTGATTTAGTGACAAAAGGTGGTTTTCCACAATTATTGTTAGCACCCGTTAATTTTGATGCGCTGTATGCTCAACAATTACAGCATGCTCAACAACAAATGCCTGGCTCTGACGCTATCAATTAATGCGCATTGATGAATAAAATAGCCATCTTAGGCGCTGGTTCATGGGGAACTGCGCTTGCACTCTTAGCGGCTCGAAATGGCTGCCAAACTTTATTATGGGGACACAATAAAGAGCAAATAGCGATGATCGCTTTGCTACGTAAAAACCAACGTTATTTACCAAATCATACTTTTCCTGAAAATATTAGTGTAACGTCTGATTTGGCAGAGATAGCTGCATTCAGTGATTTAATATTGGTTTGCGTCCCTAGCCATGCTTTTAAAAACACCCTGATTCAACTTAAGCCATACTTATCGAATCAGGTAAAAATAGCGTGGGCGACTAAAGGCTTTAATCCAGACGATGGTAGTTTATTACACCAAATAGTCGCCGAAGTATTTTCAGCACAAACCCCGGCGGCTATTCTTTCAGGCCCTACTTTTGCACTAGAAGTGGCCAACAATTTACCGACGGCCATTACTATCGCTTCTACGCAAGTCGCATTTGCTAAAGAATTATCTAATATTTTACATAGCGATCTTTTTAGAACTTATACCAGTTCCGATGTAATAGGCGTTGAAGTTGGTGGTGCTGTAAAAAATGTACTCGCTATTGCTGCCGGTATTGCCGATGGCTTAGGTTTTGGTGCAAATACACGTGCTGCATTGATTACGCGAGGTCTTAATGAAATTATCCGTTTAGGTATTAAATTAGGCGGCAACCCAGAAACCTTTATGGGACTTGCCGGTTTAGGTGATCTTATTTTAACCTGTACTGACAACCAATCCAGAAATCGGCGTTTTGGCTTAGCGTTAGGGTTAGGTAACGATCAAGCAAGCGCTACACTAGAAATAGGTCAAGAAATAGAAGGTATTTCTGCAGCTAAAGAAACCTATTTGCTAGCCCAAAAATACGCTATCGACATGCCCATTATCGAACAAACGTATAAAGTACTCTATGAAGGCTTGACGCCACGAACTGCCGTGCAAAATTTATTAGGTCGCGAACAAAAACCTGAGTATTAGTGTAGCCTGAAATTGAAGCGGCTATCTAATCTTTATCAGTGATAGGCACAGGCAAAAATTGTGACCACTTGACTTCACCACCGGCCTGATCTCTGGTGGGTAACGCTTTGCTATTCCAGCCACCGCCCAAGGCTTTGGCTAATAATACCGCTGCTACCAAACGTTGGCTTTGTAGATTAACCGCCGTGATGTCATTAGAAAGGGCTGTGGTTTGATTAACAATAACATTTAAATAGCTGACCGTACCAGCTTGATATTGGTTAGTTGTCAGTTCTACGGCTTTATGCGCTGAGGCTACAGCTTTGTTTTGCACTTGTACTTCTTCTTCTAAAATCCGTAGCGCCGCTAAATTATCTTCTACTTGCTGAAAACTCACCAACACCGCCTGCCTGTAACCGGCAACACTGGCATCATAAACATCTATGGCTTGTTGTAATTGGGCGCTACGTGCTCCGCCATCAAATAAAGGTATCGCCAATGCAGCCGGCCCCAAGGCCCAATAACGCGCACCAGTGGTCATTAAATTACTTAGAATATTAGCCTGTTGACCATTTGATACGGCAAGATTCAAATTAGGAAAATAGGCCGCTTTCGCGACACCAATTTGCGCATTGGCTGCGGCAGCAGCTCGCTCAGCCGCAGCTACATCCGGTCTTCGTTCTAGTAACTGTGAAGGAAGACTGGTTGGTACTGCAGGTATCGTCGTATCAAAGGCGGCGACTTCAATGGTCAGTTCGGCCGGGGCCTTACCGATTAACACCGCAATCGCATGTTCGAGTTGTGCTCTTAGTATTCCTAAGTTAATCATTTGTGCGCGAGCAGATTCAAGCTGGGTTTCTGCTAAGACGATATCTGATTTAGCCGCTACACCAGCAACATAACGATTTTTAGTAATTAACAGCGATTTATCATAAGCGGTCAAGGTATCGCTCATCAGCTTAATTTGGGCATCCAAAGCCCGCAATTGAAAATAGCTTTGCGCCAAGGATGCTTGAGAGGTCAAACGTAAGGCTTGTAAGGTCGCAGCACTCGCTTGAGCACTATCTTCGCTAGATTCCACCTGTCTGCGTACACTACCCCATAAGTCAGGTGCCCATGCAGCACTGACGACTGTGCCAAATAAGAACTTAACGCCATTTACTGCGACGTTCTGACCGCTGGCTGCACGAAAACGGTTAACAGTAGCTGAGGCTTGTGCTGTTGGAAAGTAAGCCGCTGCGGCGCCCTGCACCATAGTCTGTGCTTGTTTATATTGGGCTTCTGCCTGAATGATGGATTGATTGGCTTTATTGACCTGTACTTCTAAAGCACTCAGTTTCTCATCATGAAAAATTTCCCACCAATGGTCTGGTAAAGTCTCGTCTTGCGGCTGGGCTTGTTTCCAACCCTTAACTTCTTTATAGCTTTCAAAAATAGCCGTCGTAGGCATTACATAATTAGGGCCTACGGTGCATGCAGTTAGCATTAATAAAGCGCAGGATATCAATAAGCGAAATAAACAAGGAGTCATAGGGGATTTAACAAAGTGTAAGTTCATAGGTCACGGCCTACCGTTAAGCAAAAACAGTTTGTGTGGAATGCTGAGCTTTCACTCAGCGCTTTAAAACAGCTAAAGCTGTTTTACTCCAAGCACACAAATTATTTAACTGTGGGCAATGGTTCATAGCTAGCATCAAAGACGGTCTATAGGGTTAGATAACGATTTAAGACGGTTACGATTTAAGTGCTGACGGCACCACGTTTGCAAGCGATCTAAATATAAATACACGATAGGCGTGGTATAGAGCGTTAACAACTGACTTAATAGCAGGCCACCAACA